>CAJYRE010000089.1 GCA_913776675.1 Rhizobiaceae bacterium | reverse complement strand
TAAGAGCCACCATCATTCGGAAAAAAATTAACACTAATCGAACGGAACCGTTCAGTTCGATTTGACATAGGGCGTTTTTTGCCACATATCAAGCCAGCAATTTCATTTACGCGACCGCTTACACCTTTTGAGGTTAATTTTTGGAACACAAAATCGATACTGACACCGCCATGCCGCCGGAAACCGCAGCAGAAAAGCGCTGTCAGCCGGGCACAGGCAGATTTGCAGCGGGGGCCGATCCGGCCAAGCGCGACCAGATTCTGGAAGGAGCGCGACGCGCCTTCATGAAATATGGTTTTGATGCCACCAGCATGAACCATATCACGCGTGAAGCTGGAGTGTCCAAAGGTACGATTTATGTTTATTTCGAAAACAAGGAAGATTTGTTCTCTGCGCTGATTCAGACCAGCAAGCAAAAATTCACGGCTGTATTGCGCGATATTCTGGCCGAAGATGCCGATGTACAAGATGTGCTTCGCCATTACGGCAAAACATTTGCCATGCATATCCTGACCAGCGAGATGACCCTTGCCATCCGCATTCTGCTGGGCGTGATTGACCGGATGCCGCAGCTCTGTAGCAGTTTCATGAAATCCGGACCGGAAAACGCCCGCACCGTTCTGGAGGAGTTCTTGCAGGAGCAGGTGGATGCAGGTCATTTGACAATCAACAATGTCAATCTCGCGGCCCGTCAGTTTATCGAGATGACAACAGGCACGTTTTTCAAGGAAAGGCTGTTTGGCCACCCTGCCCCGGATGACATCGAAAAAGAAGTGAATACCGTGGTTGAAAGCGCGCTGAACATGTTTCTTCTGGCCTATAAACCGAAAGAAACACCATCATCAGCCCTACTCAACGACATTTGACATCTTATATGTGTATCTCGTGAGAGAAGGCCCGCACCGTAAAAGTCGGGCCACAGCCGGGGATATATATGCAGGATTACGTCATTCTCGCCAGCGATCCAACTGTCTGGGTTGCGCTTGTCAGCCTGATTGCCATGGAAGTGGTTCTGGGCATCGACAATCTGGTTTTCATTTCCATTCTCACCAACAAGCTCCCTGAGCACCAGCGGGAAAAAGCCAGACGCATCGGCATCGGCCTCGCACTGGTGATGCGCCTTGGCCTGCTGGGCACCGTTGCCTGGATTGTCAAACTCACCGATCCGGTCTTTACCCTGTTTGACCATGGTTACTCCTGGAAAGACATGATCCTGATTGCTGGTGGCCTGTTCCTGTTGTGGAAGGCAACCAAGGAAATTCACCACAGCGTGGACCCGGCGGACAAGGGGACATCGCCGGTGGGCGCATCCGTGACGGCATCGATGGGCGCTGCCATCGGCCAGATCCTGCTTCTTGATCTGGTGTTCTCGGTGGACAGCATCATCACGGCTGTCGGCATGACAGAGCATGTGATTGTCATGGTGATTGCGGTGATTGTGGCGGTTTCCGTCATGCTGCTGGCTGCCAACCCGCTCAGCCGTTTCATTGAGAAAAACCCGACCGTGGTCATGCTGGCGCTGGGCTTTTTGATGATGATCGGCATGACGCTGATAGCCGATGGCATGGGCTTCCATGTTCCCAAAGGCTATATTTATGCTGCCATGGGCTTCTCCACGCTGGTGGAAGCGCTCAACATGCTGGCACGGCGGAAAAACAAAAGCGCCGATCAAAAATCCGATCAGCCAACCCTGCATTAAACTGGGATGGGGCACTGCCAGGTTCTCTCTGAACCTGGCAGTTTTGCGATGAAAGACGACCGCCTCTCCATTGCCGTTGAAAATTCTCTTTTCCGGGAACAAATGTCTGTTTGAGCGATTTCGCATAAACAGTTCAGGCACAGCGGGTTCTCATGACACATCAACAAATTCTGGCCTTTGTCGTCATTGGTGTGATGATGCTGGCCTTCGTGTGGGACCGCCTCCGTTATGATGTGGTGGCGGGGCTAACGCTCATGGCTGCGGTGGGATTGGGCATTGTGCCTGCGGACAAAGCCTTCTCCGGTTTTTCCGATGATATTGTCATCATTGTTGGCAGCGCATTGGTGGTGAGTGCTGGCGTGGCCCGCTCCGGCCTTGTGGATGTCGCCATCAAAAAACTCTTTCCCAATCTCGTATCCCTGCGCGCCCAGATGATTCTTCTGGTGCTGACG
This sequence comes from Rhizobiaceae bacterium, assembly GCA_913776675.1. Lineage (GTDB taxonomy): Bacteria > Pseudomonadota > Alphaproteobacteria > Rhizobiales > Rhizobiaceae > Allorhizobium. The sequence goes on along the minus strand of CAJYRE010000089.1, from coordinate 1,975 downwards.
GTGACGGTTTTGTCTGCCTTTATTAAAAACATCGGCGCGCTGGCCATCATGATGCCTGTGGCCTTTCAGTTTGCCCGCAAATCCAACCGGCCGCCATCCACCTTCCTGATGCCCATGGCCTTTGGCGCGCTGTTGGGCGGTCTGATGACACAAATCGGAACCTCGCCCAATATCGTTGTCTCACGGCTGCGCGGTGAATTGACTGGCACTCCTTTCACCATGTTTGATTTCACCCCAGTGGGTGCGACACTTGCCGTCACGGGTGTGATTTTTTTGATTTTTTTCTATTGGCTGGTGCCAAACCGACAAAACCAGAACCCAAGCGTACAGGAGGCTCTGGGCAGTTCAAACTTTGCCACCGAAGCCACCATCCCGGATGGTTCCGCTCTCGATGGCAAACCCTTGCATGATCTTCTCAGCCCCGCCTCGGGGGAAGTGATTGCCAACGCCGTGCTGCGGGATCATACGCGCATCTCCCCCTTCCCCGACATGGTGTTGCAGGCAAAGGATACCGTGCTGCTTGAAGGCCCGTCGGATGCGTTGGACAGAGTGATCAGTCAGGCAGGGCTCAAGCTTTCCGGCAAGGATATTGGGTCCAGCAGCGAGATTGTCGCCATTGAGGCCGTGCTGGGGCCAACATCCTTCATGAAGGGCCTCTCAGCGCGTGACCTTTCGCTGTTCAATCGCTACGGTATCAATCTGCTCGCGGTGAGCCGCAAGGGCAAGCGCATCAAGGAGCGCCCGGCGGAAGTGGCCCTGAAAACAGGCGATGTGGTGGTGTTGCAAGGCCACCGCGCAGCGCTGCCCGGCGTTTTGCAGGAGTTGGGGTGCATGCCCCTGGCCGAGCGGGAAATTCTGCTGGGAACCGATCGCAACACGCTCGTGCCCATCCTGATTCTCATTGCCGCCATGGGCTCAACAGCACTTGGGCTTGCGCCGGTGGCCGTAGCATTTTTTGCTGCCGCCCTTGCCATGGTCATCTTTCGCGTCGTGCCGCTCAATGATCTCTACAAGGCGGTGGATGGACCTATTCTGGTGATGCTAGCCGCGCTCATTCCCGTGAGTGATACATTGCGCACCACGGGAGCCAGCGAGGTGATTGCCAAATGGCTGGGCGAGGTCGCCCACAATCTGCCACCCTATGGTGCCCTCACCCTGATCCTCGTGACCGCTATGGCCGTGACGCCGTTTCTCAACAACGCAGCAACCGTGCTGGTCATGGCCCCCATTGCCGCAGGCTTTGCGCAAAATCTGGGTTATCAGCCGGATGCCTTCCTGATGGCGGTGGCCATTGGCGCTGGTTGCGATTTCCTCACCCCCATCGGCCATCAATGCAATACGCTGGTCATGGGCCCCGGCGGCTATCGCTTCAGTGACTATGCGCGCCTTGGCTTGCCGCTGTCATTTCTCATTATTGTTGTGTCTATTCCGACGCTGATTATGGTTTGGCCCCTCAAGTGAGCAAACTGACCCCGGCCAGACGATCTGAAAGCAACCCAAAAAGAAAGCCCACGTTGGCGGAACGCGGGCTTTCAAGCGGGGAGGTTCTATGTCGTAAAGATTGCCCGGTTCATCCAGGAATAACACCAAAAGCAGGCGGACGAAGTGCTTTCACTGCCCCTCTTCACAGGTCACAACCTTTACACAGTGCTATAACGTGCGTCCCTTGATCCTGTTCCATCCCAAAGTGATTTTTATTGGTTTCTGCGCAAAACATGGCCAGACGCAGATTGCAGCCTTGCCATTGGATGCGGTGAGCCGCAAACCTGCCTGCAACAATCGCGCTTGTTTTTGGGTTTTCCTTGACGCTTGGCGCTGAATATGGCCTAAGGCAAGCACAAGGAAATTTGCTGAAATCTGCGCCTGAAAGGTGTATTTCTGCATTTTTTAAACCATCGTTCTTCCGGCCAATCCCCGCTTGGCTGCTTTTACGCGAATACGAGCAAAACCATGACCACTTCCGGCGTCCGCGTCC
>CAJYRE010000088.1 GCA_913776675.1 Rhizobiaceae bacterium | reverse complement strand
ACAAGGATATCTTTGAGAAGAAGCATGGCGTCAAGCTGGGCTTCATGGGCTTTTTCACCAAGGCTGTCACCCACGCCCTGAAGGAACTGCCTGCTGTGAACGCCGAAATCGACGGCACAGACATCATCTACAAGAACTACTGCCACGTGGGCATGGCCGTTGGCACCGACAAGGGTCTGGTGGTTCCAGTGATCCGCGATGCCGACCAGTTGTCGATCTCGGGCGTTGAAAAGGAACTGGGCCGTCTGGCCAAGGCCGCTCGCGATGGTTCGCTCTCCATGGCTGTCATGCAGTGAGGCACCTTCACCATCACCAATGGTGGTGTGTATGGTTCGCTGATGTCTTCGCCAATCCTCAATGCGCCGCAGTCCGGTATTCTGGGCATGCACAAGATTCAGGATCGTCCGGTTGTTGTCGGCGGTCAGATCGTCATCCGTCCGATGATGTATCTGGCGCTGTCCTACGACCACCGTATTGTTGACGGCAAGGAAGCGGTGACCTTCCTCGTGCGCGTCAAGGAAAGCCTGGAAGATCCAGAGCGTCTGGTTCTGGACCTCTAATATCCGTGAAGTGAATTTGTCTTCCGCTGCCGAAAGGCGGCGGAAGACATCAGCGCATAACGCGCGATGCGGCATTCCATCGGGGATGGTGTGAATCGAAACGTGGAGCATGATCATGCAGCCGACTTTTCTTGCCGCTTCGCCGTTTTTGCTGCTGATTGGCCTCAGCGTGGTTTTGCTGGTGGTTCACATCATGCTGCAAGGCATGACGGCAACCAAAGAACTCGGCAGCAGCTGGAATGCAGGTCCGCGGGACGAGGATAAAAGGCCCACCGGCAAGCTTGCCGGTCGCGCGGCGCGGGCATCGTCTAATTTCCGCGAAACCTATCCGGCGTTTATTGCGCTTGCCTTCGGCCTGATTCTTGCGGGCGATCCGCATGGCTTCGGCTATATCGGAGCCTGGGTATGGCTGTTGGGCCGCATTGTTTACATTCCGCTGTATCTGGCGGGCATTCCTTACATCCGCTCACTGGTGTGGATGGGGTCTATGGCCGGTTTGCTGGCAATGCTGCTGGTGCTGGTGTTTTAGAGTTTGTCAGGGAAAAGTGGGATCCGGTTTTCCCGAATAGACAAACGAAAACAAAGAAGTTCAGAGAGCCGGACGGTATGAGGAAAGTTGATGCATCCCTATCTGTTTGAACTCGCGTCCCTGATGGCTATCTTTGCCTTCGCCATTGTCTCGCCGGGTGCTGATCTGGCCATGGTGATGCGCCAATCTCTCATTCATGGACGGCGCGAGGCGATCATCACCAGTTTTGGCATTGGCACGGCGCTGATGTTTCATGTGACCTATACCATTCTGGGTCTCGGCCTGATCATTTCGCAGTCGATCTATCTGTTTAACATCGTCAAATGGTGCGGCGTTGCTTACCTGCTCTATATCGGCGTCAAGGCGCTGCGCGCCGGAAAATCCGACCTGACCGTGCAGCCAAATGCGGATATGGGCGAGCGCAAGCAGCAGTCTGTGGTGAAGTCTTTTCTTCTGGGCTTTGCCGCCAATGCGCTGAACCCGAAGCCGGTGTTTTTCTTCCTGTCGATTTTCTCCACGGTGGTGAGTGTTCACACGCCGATGGCGGTCAAGTTTGGCTATGGTCTGGTGATGGCAAGCTGCCTGATCCTGTGGTTTGTTGGTGTCAGCCTTTTCATGACGACGCCAAAGATGCGTGCCGCCTTCTCAAAGGCCAGCCAGTGGATTGACCGCGTCAGTGGCGCTGTCTTCATCGTGCTGGGTCTGAAGCTTGCGACCGAGAAGGCCAGTTAATCCGGGGCCTCCGCGCCCTTTCTGTTTGTGCTTTGCCTGAAAACCCACCGTGATGGGTGGCATAACGTTTGATATGAAGGAATAAGAAAATGGCGTATGATCTTGTTGTCATCGGTAGCGGCCCCGGCGGTTATGTCTGCGCGATCAAGGCAGCACAGCTTGGTATGAAGGTGGCTGTGGTTGAAAAGCGCGCCACCTACGGCGGCACCTGCCTCAACGTTGGCTGCATCCCCTCCAAGGCGCTGCTGCATGCCTCGGAAATGTTCCATCAGGCTGCCCATGGGATGGCCGATCTGGGCGTGGATGTTGGCGCGCCAACGCTGAACCTGCCAAAGATGATGGCCCATAAGGACGCCACTGTGAAGGCCAATGTCGAAGGCGTGTCCTTCCTGTTCAAGAAGAACAAGATTGATGGCGTGATCGGCACCGGCAAGATCGTTGCCGCTGGCAAGGTCTCTGTCACCAACGACAAGGGCGAAGAGCAGATTCTCGAAACCAAGAACATCGTGATTGCCACTGGTTCGGATGTTGCTGGCATTCCCGGCGTGGCCGTGGATATTGATGAGAAGATCATCGTTTCCTCCACCGGCGGTATTGCGCTGGACAAGGTGCCGGGCAAGATGATCGTGGTCGGCGGCGGCGTGATTGGTCTTGAGCTTGGCTCGGTCTGGGCGCGTCTGGGTGCCAAGGTCACGGTTGTTGAATATCTTGATACGATTTTGGGCGGCATGGACGGCGAAGTGTCCAAGCAGTTCCAGCGCATGCTGGTCAAGCAGGGCATGGAATTCAACCTCGGTGCCAAGGTGACAGTCGTTGAAAAATCTGGCTCCGGTGCCAAGGTGACGTTCGAGCCTGCCAAGGGCGGCGAAGCCACCACGCTGGAGGCCGATGTTGTGCTGGTGGCCACCGGCCGCAAGCCTTACACCACGGGCCTTGGCCTTGAAGCTGTTGGCGTTGCCCTCGACAACCGTGGCCGTGTGGAAATCGACAACCACTTCCAGACCAATGTGGCTGGCATTTATGCCATCGGCGACGTGGTCAAGGGCCCAATGCTGGCACATAAGGCTGAAGATGAAGGCGTGGCTCTGGCCGAAATTCTCTCCGGTCAGCATGGGCATGTGAATTACGATGTTATTCCGGGCGTGGTTTACACCCAGCCGGAAGTAGCCTCTGTTGGCAAGACCGAGGAAGAGCTGAAGGCCGCCGGCATCGCCTATAAGGCTGGCAAGTTCCCCTTCACCGCCAATGGCCGCGCCCGCGCCATGCAGGCCACGGACGGTTTCGTCAAGGTTCTGGCCGATAAGGACACCGACCGCGTTCTCGGCGTTCACATCATCGGCTTTGGCGCTGGCGAAATGATCCACGAAGCCGCCGTGCTGATGGAGTTTGGTGGCTCGTCCGAAGATCTGGGCCGCACCTGCCACGCCCACCCCACCATGTCGGAAGCCGTGAAGGAAGCCGCGCTGGCCACCTTCTCCAAGCCAATCCACATGTGATTTTCTCTTCTGTAAAGAAGAGAAAAAACGACAAGTATTATATTTTCGTAATATTGAAAGCCGTGGCTTGCACTTCAAGCCACGGCTTTTATCATGGGGGCAAGTTTCCTTTAACATTTTGATAAAAGGTAAAAATATGTCCTCAAATTCAGTGACTGGTTACACCGTGCCGCAGCGGGTTCTGCATTGGGTGATGGCGGGGTTGATTTTCTTCAACCTGATTTTCTCTGATGGTATGGAGCATTGGAACCGGCTGATGCGCCGGGGTGAGGCCATCACGCCGGATGATGTCAGTGCGGCGAATATTCATGCCTATGTCGGGATCGCTCTTGTGGTGCTTTGTCTGATCCGGTTGGGATTCCGTTTTGCTCAAGGCGCACCGGATGCACCGGCTGAAGAGCCGCCGCTGTTAAAATTGGCAGCCAAAATTGCTCACTGGACTCTCTATGCCCTGTTTATTCTGATGCCAGCAACCGGCATTGCCAAATATTATTTCGGCAATGATACTCTGGGTGAGTTGCACGGCGGGCCGCTGAAAATCCTGCTCTGGGCTTTGATTGTTGCGCATGTGCTGGGGGCGCTGGTGCATCAATTTTATTGGAAGACCAATGTGCTGGCCCGTATGACAAGAGGTGTGTAAGGCTTACTGCATGGCCGTGAGGCGAAAGCCTTGAGCGCGCAGCAGTTCCACAAGACCATCGCTGCCTGGCAAATGCAGCGCGCCCACGGCCATGAACGCATTGCCCTGATTCAGTGTGGGGCCTGCACGACTTGCCATGACTTTGTTGCGATCCTTGATGATGCGCTGTTCAAATTCCGCATAACCGGCTTGCTTGGCTGTTCCTTTTTCTGTGCTGACGGCCTGAAGCATGGGCACAATGGCTCCGATATTGCCGGTCCGATACAGTTCAAGCATGGTTTCATTCACATCGTTCATTTTGTCCCCCAGCCGCAGGGCGTCGAGCAGCGATGCGATGTGAAAGTCCATAGGCAGATCGTTGAGCGCGGCAAGCTGTTCGGCATAGGTTTCCAGCCCCAACACGCGCTTGCCTGCCTTGGCCGCGGTCTGGGCCAGACGCTGGTCCAGAAAGGTTTCGCCTTCGGCCTTGCGGGCCAGTTCACAGGCAGGAAGCGCCACAAAGGCTGAGATAATCCATGGTTTCATGCGGTTGACAGAGGCAAGGGCCAGTCCGCGCTTTTTCAAGCGTGCTTCCAGTTCGCTGGCCTCTTCAGGTGTCAGACGGCTGGTGATGGTTGAACCATCGGTAAACATGGAAAGCTCGGGCTTGGCCAGCAGCGCAATGGCTGCTTTCTTGTCATCCAACACTTCGTCGGATTCAACAATGATGACATCGGCTTTGCTTGCCGCCTCGCTTGCACCGGCTGGCATCGTCAACACGCGCGGATCGCTGACATGCATTGTACCCAGCAGATAGGATGGCTGGATGCCGGGCTTTTCGATTTTCCAGAAAATAGACTGGCCATTGAGCGTTTTAGCGGCCTCGGTCTGAATGTCAGCATAGGCGGCAGGATCGCTCTTTTGCAGATCAGGCAGGATGTTGTGGCCGCCGCATGTGTTCTGCTCGTCGGCATGGGCATGTGACACCAGCGTCAGGCCGATGATCAGCAGCGCCAGCAGCCGTGCCGGAATATGCCTTGCGGCATTGATCAACGCTCTGAGCCAGAATGGGTTTCTGCGGTTGCGCAGCAGAGCGAGGACAGTTTGCATCATTCTATTTTCCCGATCATCAAAGAATGTTCATGCTCTTGGGTGGGCACGGTCATAAACGTCCATCAAACGCACAGAATCAAGGGCGGTGTAGACTTGGGTGGTGGAAAGGCTGGCGTGACCCAGCAACTCCTGAATGGTGCGCAGATCACCACCATGACTGAGAAGATGCGTGGCAAAAGAATGGCGTAGCGCATGCGGGGTGGCCGTTTCCGGCAGACCCAGCGCAGAGCGCAAGCGCTGCATTTCGCGCTGGATAATGCCTTGTTGCAACTTGCCGCCACGGGCACCGCGAAACAATGGTTCCTGGGCATCCAGATGATAAGGGCAGAGTTTTCGGTAAGCCTCAACGGCTTCGCGCACCACAGGCAACAAGGGCACCAGCCGTGTCTTGTTGCCCTTGCCGGTGATGCGCAGACTGGTGGTCTCATGGCTGATGTCGCTGGCATTGAGGTTGAGGGCCTCCGAAATGCGCAGACCACATCCATAGAGCAAAGACAGCACGGCTGCGTCGCGCGCCGCAATCCATGGTTCCTCATTCATTTGCGTATCGGCATGAACCACTTGTAGCGCCTGCTGTGCCGTGAGGGGTTTGGGCAGGGATTTCGGCTGCTTGGGGGAGCGGATGGCTCCGGCACCCGCCGCATTGACAAGGCCTTTTCGTTCCAGAAAATGCAGCAGTGAGCGAATGCCTGCAAGGTGCCGTCCCAGAGAGCGTGCGCCGGAGCCTTCCTTGCGTCGGGATGCCAGAAATGCACGCAGATCGGCAGGCTTGAGGGCTTCAATATCCTTGATGGTGGGCGGCCCACCGAAATAACCTGTGAGGAAATGCAGAAATTGCCGTGTATCTCGCTCATAAGCGATCAAGGTGTTTTCCGAAAGCCGTTTTTCCTGCGTCAGGTTGGCAAGCCAGATCTGCCGCTCGCTCATCAAATCTGGTGCAGCAATCAACAATAGCTCGGTCACGCAAAGATCCCTGTGCTGTCAGTCATTTGTTTAAATTGACGGACAGGTGTTAGGGAATGTTTAACAAATCTGAATCGTTGGCTTTGGGATATACACCCTTTAATTGAGTAATTTATATAAATTGTATTTTTAAGTGCTTCATCTTAGGCGTGTATAGATCATGAAAGTATATATTTTAGAATTTTTAATTCCTCTGGCTTGATAATCATCAATAAGCGATTTATACTTTAGTATTTTTATATGATTAATTTTGAATATTGATGTATTGTTAATACTATAAGCGAATGAATGACACCATAAAAGCGTTCTAGCGCTTTGTTTTTACGTATTTCCGGGTGGAAAACCGCTACGCATTTTTTCCGGAAATGCCTTGGAGGGAAGGTGTCGTCATGCAATTCAAATCCATTCAGTTTAAGATTGCAGTTCTTTCCGGTCTCTGCGTTCTCTCTGCGACAGCGGGTCTGGTAGGATACGGCGTCGTATCCACCAACCACACGCGAGACTATGTTGGAGATCAGGTGACGCAATTGAGCGAGGCAAAGACACGCGAAGCGCTGGCCTCATTGTCATCCGCCCAGGCTGGAATCATTCGTTCTTCGCTTGACGGTGCGTTTGATACGGCTCGCAGTCTGGCCAGCAGTTTTGCTGTGGTTGTTGGTGACAAGACCAATGGCACGGCTGTTGATATGCGTCGCGGTCAATTGAATGCCATGTTGCTAAGCCAGCTCAAGAACAATCCCCGTCTGAATGGAACCTACAGTGCCTGGGAGCCCAATGCGCTTGACGGCAGAGACGCCGAGTTCAAGAACCGCAATGAGGTTGGCTCGGATGCAACAGGCCGCTTTTTACCCTACTGGACCCGTGACGCGGCGGGCAAAATCGCCCTTCAGCCGCTGGTGGAATACGACAGCAGAGCGCTGCATCCGAATGGCGTGATGAAAGGGGGCTGGTATATCGGTCCCCAGGAGGGCGGTGGAGAGAGTATTCTGGACCCCTTGCCCTACATCGTGCAAGGCAAGAACGTGTTTCTGGCCACCATGTCGGTGCCCATCATGATCGACGGGAAATTTCAGGGGGTTGCAGGGGCCGATTTCGATTTGGCTTTTGTGCAAAAGCTTGCGGAAGATGTGCGCGCCTCGATCTACAACGGCAAGGCGGCAGTGAAGATTGTCAGCTTCAAGGGGCTGGTGGTCGCCGATAGTGCGCACCCGGAAACCATTGGCCGGCCTTTTGATGCCGGTGCGCCGGAACTCTCCTCGTTTCTTCCGCTGATTCAGTCGGGCAAGGAGCAGGTCCTTTCTGATGCAACCAGCTTTAAGGCGCTTGCGCCGATTGTGATCGGACGCACCAAAACGCCTTGGTCGGTGATTGTGTCTGTGCCACGCGATGTTGCAATGGCTGGTGCTATCGCTCTGGATCAGGCCATGGTCGAGCGTGGCAAAACCGATATCCTGTTTCAGCTTGGCGTTGCTCTGCTGATTGCTTTTGCTGGTATTGGTGCCATGTGGTTTGTCGCGTTGAGCATTGCCGGGCCAATCCGCGCCATGACGGCAAGTATGCGGCAATTGGCCGATGGCAAAACCGACCTTGATATTCCCGGCGAGGGGCGCGTGGATGAAATTGGAGCCATGGCAGGGGCGGTTGCCGTGTTTCGTGATAACGCCGTGGCGAACCTGCGCCTGCAAGAGGAGGCTGAAGCGGCGCGCCAGACCACTGACGGCGAGCGGCGTCGCAATGCCGAAATTGAAAAGCTCCGGGCGCAAGCCATGGCGCAGGCGACCACGGGTCTGGCAGACGGATTACGCCATCTTGCGGCTGGTGATTTGACCTATCAGTTGAATGATCCGTTCGCTGCCGAGTTTGAGAGCCTGCGGGCCGATTTCAATGGCGCTATCGTACAGTTGCGGGATGCCATGGTTGCTGTGACGGAAGCGTCCCAGTCGATTGATGGTGGCTCTTTGGAAATCAGCCGCAGCTCGGATGAGCTGTCACGTCGCACGGAACAGCAGGCGGCGTCATTGGAAGAAACAGCGGCGGCACTCGATCAAATCACTGCCAATGTTTCCAACTCATCCAAGCGGGCGGAAGAGGCACGAACCGTGGCAAAGGAAGCCAACAACACTGCCACGGCATCGGGTGTCGTGGTGGCGGAGGCTGTCGATGCAATGCAGCGCATTGAGCAATCCTCCAATCAGATCGCCAATATTATCGGTGTGATTGATGAAATCGCTTTCCAGACCAATCTTCTGGCCTTGAATGCAGGCGTTGAGGCG
>CAJYRE010000087.1 GCA_913776675.1 Rhizobiaceae bacterium | reverse complement strand
GAAGACAATTGCTTCATCGGTGCGCGCTCCGAAGTGGTGGAAGGCTGCATCATCCGCGAAGGCTCGGTTCTGGGCATGGGCGTGTACATCGGCCAATCCACCAAGATTGTTGATCGCGCAACCGGCGAAGTGACCTATGGCGAAGTGCCGCCTTATTCCGTTGTTGTCGCAGGCACCATGCCATCGCCCAACACCATGCCGAACGGCCTGCCAGCACCAAGCCTCTATTGCGCCGTCATCGTCAAGCGCGTGGATGCCAAGACCCGCTCCAAGACCGGCATTAACGAGCTGCTGCGCGATTAAGCACCAGTATCCATCATGGATCGGGAGCGCAGAATGCTTGCGGCTCCCGCTTCTTGCGTTTTCCCTGTCTCTTTCTCTGTGTGGTCCATGTCGCATCCCGCCAACACTGTGCCTGCTACCGATCCGGTTGCCAATCTCCAGACCCTGATCCGCTGCCCCTCCGTCACGCCCGCCGAGGGCGGTGCCTTGACAGCGCTTGCTGCCATGCTGGAACCGCTGGGCTTCAAGGTATCGCGGATGGTGGCCCGTGAAGACGGAACGCCGGACGTGGAAAATCTCTATGCACGTCTTGGCACAGACGGGCCGCACCTGATGTTTGCTGGCCATACCGATGTGGTGCCCGTAGGCGATGAAGCGGCCTGGACACATCCACCCTTTGCAGCCGAGATCGATAAGGGCGAGATGTATGGCCGTGGCGCTGTGGACATGAAAGGCGGCATCGCCTGCTTTGTCGCCGCTGTTGCCCGCCATATTCAGCAGCACGGTGCGCCGAAAGGCTCCATCTCATTTCTGATCACGGGTGATGAGGAAGGCCCCTCCATCAACGGCACCACCAAGCTTTTGCAATGGGCCGCCGAGCAGGGTGAGCGCTGGGATGCCTGCCTTGTGGGCGAGCCAACCAACCCCGACACGCTGGGCGACATGATCAAGATTGGCCGTCGCGGCTCTGTCTCCGGCCAGATCACCGTGTTTGGCGTGCAAGGTCATGCGGCCTATCCACATCTGGCCGATAACGCCGTGCGGGGCATCATCAAGCTCACGGACGCCTTGATGTCCCCACCCTTCGATTCCGGTACCGAGAATTTCCAGCCCTCCAATCTGGAAGTCACCACCATTGATGTCGGCAATGTGGCCACCAATGTTGTGCCTGCCAAGGCGACGGCAAAGTTCAATATCCGCTTCAACGACACCTGGACCGCCGAGACAGTGCAGGCCGAAATTGTCCGCCGTCTGGATGAGGCTTCCAAGGATCAGACCCTGCGCCCGGGCCGTGAGCCGCTGCGCTATGAGATTACCTGGGCTGACAGGCCATCGCATGTGTTTCTCACCCGTGATGATGCGCTGATCCAGTCTCTCACCGCTGCGATTGAAAAAACCGTGGGCAGAACGCCAGCACTCTCGACCACCGGCGGCACGTCGGATGCGCGCTTCATCAAGGACTATTGCCCTGTGGTGGAATTTGGTCTGGTAGGACAGACCATGCACATGGTGGATGAGCGGGTGGCTGTGGTTGATCTGGAAACGCTGACAGGCATTTACGGACAATTCATTGAAGGCTGGTTTGCCCATGCCGGGATTTAAAGAGGTCGAAATCTATCTGGCAGGCCTGTGGATGCTGCTGAAAGGCGATACGCGGGGCTTTCTGTATTTCGATATTTCCGAACGCGGCGTCAACCGATCCTTCTGGTCCATCGGCTGGTCCATGCCAGCCATGATTATTTCATGGCTGTTCTGGTATAGAACCCTGTTGATCAGCGGGATCAGCGAAGAACAGTCCGGCGGGGTATTTTTTCTGCGCATGGCCATGATTGATATGGCCACGTGGATTACGCCTCTGATTCTGATGGGGGTCGTCTGCCATATCCTGTCGCTGGGCGGGCGGTTTCAGGCCATTGTTGTGACCACCAATTGGCTGGCCTTGCCGGTTGCCTACGCCAATGCTCTGCTGATTGCCCTTGCGGTGGTTTTTCCCATGCTGGGACAGGTTATTGTGCTGTTGTGGCTGTTGTTATTGATGGGTTTGGCCGTCAGCACATTCCGGCTGATGGCCGCCATTGTTGGGTCACAACCGCTTCTGGTCACAGCGCTGACCATGGTCATGCTGATCCCAACAACTCTTCTGTCGGAATTTTTGCAGGGCTATCTGAACGTCAACCCGCTTTAGAGTGTATCAGGGAAACGCGGAAATCCGCTTTCCCTGATACAATCGCATTCAAGGTACGATCAGCGTGCCTGCGCCGTGTTCGGTGAAGATTTCAAGCAGCACCGAATGGGCTGTCTTGCCGTTGAGAATCACGACACCCTGCACACCGGCGTTGATGGCTTCAATGCAGGTTTCGACCTTGGGGATCATGCCACCCGAAATTGTACCATCCTTGATCAGCGCCCGCGCCTCGGACACGGAGAGTTCCTTGATCAACTCACCCTTCTTATTGAGAACGCCGGGAACATCGGTAAGAAACAGCAGGCGGTCTGCCCGCAGCGCACCGGCAATGGCCCCTGCAAATGTATCGGCATTGATGTTGTAGGTGTGACCATCCCGACCCGGAGCCACGGGCGCAATCACCGGAATCATTTCCGATTTGGCCAACAGGTCCAGAAGTGTGCGGTCAACTTCCACCACCTCGCCGACAAAGCCCAGATCCAGCACCCGTTCGATGTTCGAATCGGGGTCAATCACGGTCTTCTTGGCTTTTTCGGCAAACACCATGTTGCCATCCTTGCCGCACAAACCAATGGCCCATTCGCCTGTCTGGTTGATGAGAGCAACAATTTCCTTGTTGATGGAGCCAGCCAGCACCATTTCAACAATCTCGACCGTTTTCTGGTCGGTAACGCGCAATCCGCCTTCAAACTTGGATTCGATGCCCATTTTGCTCAGCATCGCACCAATCTGTGGCCCGCCGCCGTGAACCACAATCGGATTGACACCAAACTGCTTCAACAGGGCAATATCATTGGCAAAGGCGCGGCCCAGCTCAGCATCACCCATGGCGTGACCACCGTATTTGACAACAATCGTCTTGTTTTCATAACGCTGCATGTAAGGCAGCGCCTGGGCCAGAAGACGGGCCTGAGTTTCGCTTTCGGAGGCGCTCATGGGAGATTCCTTCGGTTGGTTCGCAGCTTTCTACTGCATAATTTCTGAAATCAAAATCGCTTTGAGATGAAAATTTCAGCCAGCATGCAAACTTCTGTGGGGTTGGGCCGGTTAACCGCCAGCCAGCGAATTATCCGCACCATGAGCAATCCACATGGGCTGTTTGAACGAAATGCTTTGGCGTGAAAGAAGTTATAGAGGCGTCCGCATTCGTCGGACGATGTTTCGGAGACATGACACACTCATGAGCGATAACATTCAAGCTTTACTGAGCAGGGTCGCCTTGCGCGAACGTTCCGCCTTTGGTGAACTCTATCGGCAAACCAGCCCGAAACTTTTTGGTCTTTGCCTGCGTATTCTCAAAGACAGAAACGAAGCTGAAGACGCATTACAGGAAATCTTTGTGAAAATCTGGCACAAAGCCGATCATTTCAATGCAGCAGGCCATAGCGCCATGGCCTGGTTGAATGCCATCGCGCGGTATCATTGCATTGACACGCTGCGCCGTCGCGGTCCACCAACACAGGATATGGAGGAAGCTTGGGATATTCCCGACACAGCCGCCAACCCTGAACAGGCCACGAATTTACGCCACGAAGGAAAGCGCATTGACAGGTGCATGGAAGAGTTGGAAGCTAGCAAAGCACACGCCGTCAGGCAGGCGTATGTGGAGGGTGCAAGCTATCAGGAGCTGGCTGACAGTCTGGGCGTACCACTGAACACGGTGCGGACATGGTTGCGGCGTAGCCTTTTGGCATTGAGAGAGTGCATGGAAAAATGAGCAAACCAGACCAAAGCAAGGGAAATCGTTCCAGAGATGAAGTGCTGGCTGGCGAGTATGTACTCGGTGTTCTGTCTGCCGAGAACCGCCTGAAAGTTGAGCTTCGCCTGAAACAGGATCGGCAATTTGCCGCCATGGTGCATCGCTGGGAAGAAAACCTCTCACAATTCAACGATGATTACGGCCCTGCTCAACCCCGTGCCGAAAGTTTTTCCCACATTGAAACCCGGCTGTTTGGCCGCTCGAAGCCTGCACCAACCCATTTTCTGGCGACCCTGTGGCATTCCACAGCCGTATGGCGCGGTGTCGCCTTGGTCAGTATCATAGCGCTGGCCTCTTTGGTCGGCCTTGATCTGGGCCTGTGGGAAGCCCGCTATGGCGGTCAGCATCTTGTTGCCGATCTGAAGACCACAAATGCCTCTCTCTCGCTTCTGGCCAGCTATAATCGCTTCAATGGCCGCTTGCGCGTGACACCCGTGGCAACATCCGCCCAGGCTGCCAATTCTCTGGAATTATGGATGATCGAAGCAAGCGGCAAGCCGCATTCTCTGGGCGTTCTGCCACAAAATGGCGAAGGCGAGTTTACTGTCAGTGATGCGATGCGGAGCAATTTAAAAAGCGGGGTCACGCTGGCTGTCAGCATCGAGCCGTTAGGGGGATCACCAAGCGGATTGCCGACAGGGGCTGTGATTGGAACCGGCATTACGCACACACCATAATTTTTGTATATTTTTCAATGCCTTGAATTTATTTTTGCATTTTCTTGAAACTTTTTGGCCCGCCTTCTCGTCTTCTCTATTGTTCCCGGCCTCATCATGGAGGGAACAGAATTGAAGATATTCAAACGGGAAGAGGACCTGACCGATGATCAAGACGACCCTTCGCATTCTGACAGCCGCCTCCATTCTGGCTGCCGGCAGTGCCGTGGCCTTCGCCAAGGACCCTATGGTGGGGGGCGCAGCCATGTATCCAACCAAGAATATCATCGAAAACGCCAGCAAATCAAAAGACCACACCACTCTGGTGGCTGCCGTGAAGGCCGCGGGCCTGGTGGAAACCCTTGAAGGCAAAGGCCCATTCACCGTCTTTGCGCCCACCAACGAAGCGTTTGACAAACTTCCCGCCGGCACAGTGAAATCCCTGCTGGAGCCAGCCAACAAGGAAAAACTCACCAAGATTCTGACCTGCCATGTTGTGGCTGCTGATGCCATGTCCACTGCCATCGAAAAGATGATCAAGGACGATGGGGGTGAGCATGATGTGAAAACCGTGGGCGGCTGTGTTCTGAAAGCCAAAGAGTCCAAGGGCAAGATTACCCTTACCGACGAATCCGGCGGTGTTGCCCATGTGACGATTGCTGACGTGAAGCAATCCAATGGTGTGATTCACGTGATCGACAAAGTTTTGCTGCCGAAGATGTAACCCTACACAGTCATCTGACCAGCAAGCCGGCGGCAGCGAAACATCTGCCGCCGGTTTTTCTATGCTTGATAATTTTACCCTCATCGACTCCCTTGAAGGAAGGATGCAGTCGTCAGGCTTCAAGGCCCACTGTTTTCAAAATTGCCGCGCGCAATTCGTCCAAGCCCTTGGCTTTTTCAGAGGAGGTGGACAAGACTTCCGGATAAGCAGCCGGGCGCTTGCGAATTTTTTCCAGCGTTTCATTGATCAGGCGTGGCACTCCCGCTTCCTTGATCTTGTCGGTTTTGGTCAGCACGATCTGGTAGGACATTGCCGCCTTGTCGAGCAGGGACAGCACTTCCTCGTCATTTTTCTTGATGCCGTGGCGGCTGTCGATCAGCACGTAAACGCGCTTTAGCGTGGCGCGACCGCGCAAGTAATCATAAACCAGCTTGGTCCAGGCATCCACGTTTTCCTTGGGGGCCTTGGCATAACCATAGCCCGGCATGTCCACCAAGGCCATGGGAGGCAGATCCCCCTCACCGCCGCTATAACCCTCGGGAACGAAATAGTTCAGCTCTTGGGTGCGGCCCGGCGTGTTGGATGTACGGGCAAGGCCATTCTGCCCCACCAATGCGTTGATCAGCGAGGATTTGCCCACGTTTGAACGGCCAGCAAAGGCGATTTCCAGCGGACCTTCCGGCGGCAGAAACTTCATGGCGGGCACGCCCCGAATGAAAACCCAAGGGCGACCAAAAACCGGCTTGTCATCAGTGCTTTGTGTCGTTGTCATTTTTCAGTCTCCTGATGCCGGTTGCTAAGAAAGTTTATCGTCAGGCAAATTCGGTCACAAAACCATGGCAATTTCAAACGAAAACCCCGGCACTTGACCGGGGCTTTGCAATCAATGGCCTTGCTGTTTATTTCGACGGTTTTTCTTTGGGTCGAAACAGGCTCTTGATGTTTTTAAACAGCTCGATCTCTACACCATGACGCTTCATGATGATCGACTGCTGCAACACCGAGAGCGAATTGTTCCAAGCCCAATAGATCACCAGACCGGCCGGGAACGAACCGAGCATGAAGGTGAACACCAGCGGCATCCAGTTGAACAGCATGGCTTGAGTCGGATCTGGAGGGGTCGGGTTCATGCGCATTTGCAGGAACATGGTGAAGCCCATAATGATCGGCCAGACACCCAGATGCACAATGGCAGGCGCTTCGAACGGCAGCAAACCAAACAGATTGACAATGCTGGTCGGATCAGGCGCTGAAAGATCCCGAATCCAGCCAAAGAACGGCGCATGACGCATTTCAATGGTGATGTAAATCACCTTGTACAGCGAGAAAAACACCGGAATCTGCAGCAGAAGCGGCCAGCAACCAGCCACCGGATTGATCTTCTCTTCCTTATAAAGCGCCATCATGGCCTGCTGCAGCGCCATCTTGTCGTCACCGAACTTGGCCTTCAGCTCTTCCATCTTCGGCTGCATGCGCTTCATGTTGGCCATCGAGGCATATTGCTTCGAGGCCAGCGGGAAGAACAGCGCCTTGACGACAATCGTGGTCAACAGAATGGCCACACCAAAATTGCCAACATGACGGAAGAAGAAGTCCATCAATTTGAACATTGGCTTGGTGAGGAAGTAGAACCAGCCCCAATCGATCAGACGGTCAAAGCCGGGAATATTGTAGGAGACCTCGTACTGGTCGATAACCGGCACTTCCTTGGCACCCGCAAACAGCAGGGTCTTGAGCGTGGTGGACTGGCCCGCTGGCACAGACACCGCATCATTCTTATAGTCGGCCTGGAAACGGGCCTGACCATCCGTGAAGTGCGAGAAGCGCGAATCGTAGGCCAGCTTCTGATCTGGCACCAGAGTCGCAGCCCAGTATTTGTCAGTGATACCAAGCCAGCCACCTGTGGCCTTTGGATTGGTTTCATTTTCTTTTTCAATGGATGCGTATTTGGCTTCCGACAGGCTGTTGCCTGCGCCAATCACACCGAGAAAGCCCTCGTGCAACACATAGGTCGATGCAACAGCAGGCTTGTTGTAGCGGGTAATGCGGCCATAGGGCGCAATGCTGACATCGGCGCTGCCAGCATTGGACACGGTATCTTCGACCGTAAACATGTAGTGGTCATCGACCGAAATCTTGCGGCTGAAGGTCAAGCCTGCATCATTGGTGTAGGTCAGTGTTACCGGTGTGGTTTCTGTCAGCTTTTCGCCGCCCTTGACCGTCCATACGGTGTTGGGACCGGGCACTGAACCTGTCTTGTCACCGCCAATAAAGCCCAGTTCGGCAAAATATCCGTCCTTGGTATCAGCCGGGTTGAGCAGCGAAATGATCGGGCTCGTCTTGTCCACCGTCTCATGATAGGCCTTCAGACGAAGGTCATCCAGACGGGCACCTGTCAGGTTGATGGAACCCGCCAGAGCTTTGGTATCAATTTCAACGCGGGCTGTTTTGGCAATGGCGTCTTCACGGCTCTCCACCGCAGCGCCGGCCTGCGTGCCGCCTGGCAGCGCACCATTAACGCCTGCGGGAGCAGAAGCAGGCTTGGTCTTGGCCAGTTCTGCCTGCCTGATCTGTTCGGCCTGTTTCTGAGCCTCGATCCGCGGGTTCATGTAGAAGAACTGCCAGCCCAATACGACCAGCACCGAAAGTGCAATCGCGATGAGATAATTGCGGTTGTTTTCCATCATACTTTCCTGGCACGGCTCGTATCGGGACGCCGAACATTGAATTTGTCTTGAACGCGCTGCCGCAGAGCGGCTTTCAGCTCATTGAAGGGAGCCGCCAGCACTTCACGGCGCGCCACGATCACATAGTCATGTCCGGGCTGCATTGCAAAGCAAACATCCGTGCGGACCGCTTCTTTCAGCCGACGGCGCATGCGATTGCGCTCCACGGCATTGCCATGCTTTTTCGTGACCGTAAAGCCAACGCGGGCCTCGCCCTCAGGCTCGTCCCTTTTCAGCACTTCGAGGAGAAAATATTTTCCCTTGCGCTTTTCGCCAGCGCGAACCGCAAGAAACTGCGGCCGGTTTTTCAACCGGCCGACAGTTTTGTGTGTCGTTTCAGACGTCATAAGCCCACAACTTTCATCGGGGCCACCCGGCAATTAAGCGGAAAGACGTGCGCGGCCGCGGGCGCGGCGAGCAGCAAGAACCTTCTGGCCACCCTTGGTTGCCATGCGGGAACGAAAACCATGACGACGCTTGCGAACAAGCTTGGACGGTTGGTAAGTACGCTTCATTTTTTTAATACCGCGGTGTGCGGCCCTTCTTGGGTTTGCAATCAACTTGCAAGAGCGTTGGATTAAACCATGCCAAAGGCCCCCGCTGATCGGGCAAACCATGGGCAGGCGCGCGGCTTATACGGAGGATAGGCGAGAGAGTCAATGTTGGTGGCGCATACAAAACCACACCAACCCGGTACCAGACCTTGAGTATAGCATGAATTAGCGGATCAGTTCGTGACGAAATCTGACTTTATACTCCAGTTGCATATTCCACCTGCTCACCAAGCCGTGCTAGGGTGCAGTGCAATTGAAAGGCAGACAAGCAGAGCAAGCGCTTTGCTTCATTTTGAATATGCGGCATGGAGAGGCATGGCCCCTCTACAATAAGGTTTACGACCATGCTCAGGCAATCGGCCCCGGAAACGCGCCGAATGGAAACAGATCAGCCCCAAACCGACTTGGACAAAAAAATGCCAAGCCGTCTCCGTGGCCTGTCCGGCAAGGTTCTGGCCTTGACGGTCACGTTTGTTCTGGTGGCAGAAGTGCTGATTTTTGCGCCTTCGATTGCCACAATGCGCCTCAACTGGCTGCACAACAACATCAGCAAAGCCGCCGCTGCCGCCGTGGTGATTGATGGATTGCAGCCAAGCAGCCTTCCAAAAGAAGTGCAGGCCGATACACTGCTGGCCACGGGCACCAAGGCTATTGTTCTACGCAAGGATGGCACCTCGCGCCTGTTGGCCATGTCGGAAATGCCCCATGAAGTCGATGCACAGTATGATCTGACAGATGTCAGCACGCTTGGAGCCGTTGAAGATGCATTCGACACCTTGATCTTCGGTGGCCATCGGTTGATCAGCGTCTCCAGCCCGATTGGCGAAACCCAGATGCAAGTGGAAGTCGTCATGTCGGATGCCGCCCTGCATCGCGGTCTTCTCGCTTATGCCGGGCGTATTGCCATTGTCTCCCTGATCATATCTGTGATCACCGGATTGCTGCTGTTTGTCAGCCTCAACCGCATCCTCATCAATCCCATGCGCCAATTGACCCGTAATATTCAGGATTTTGCCGAAAACCCCGAGGATCCAGGCCGGGTGATGGCACCGATGACAGGCCGTGATGAGCTGGCCTTTGTGGCCAAGCATCTGGCAAATATGCAGGAACAACTGCAAAAGACCCTGCGTCAGCAAAAAAATCTGGCCGATTTGGGGTTGGCCGTTTCCAAGATCAATCATGACATGCGCAATATTCTGGCCTCGGCCCAGCTCATGTCCGACAGGCTGTCGGATGTCGATGATCCCATGGTCAAGCGGTTTGCACCCAAACTGGTGCGCACCATTGATCGCGCCGTGGGTTATACCAGCGAGGTTCTGGCGTACGGACAGGCATCCGAGGCCGAGCCTCGGCGACGGCAGTTCAACCTGGCAACATTGAGCGAGGAGGTTGAGGATATTCTGGCGCTGGATACCAATATCCATTTCATCAGCCAGATTCAGCCCGACATCATCATTGATGCCGACAGCGAGCAATTGTTCCGCGTCATTCACAATCTCTGTCGCAACGCAGCGCAAGCATTGGCCGGCTCAGGCGAGAATATTCCCGGACGAATCATCCTGTCCGCCCATCGTGTCGGTAGTGTTGTGGCCATTACCGTGGATGATGATGGCCCCGGCATGCCGCGCAAGGCCCGC
Organism: Rhizobiaceae bacterium; assembly: GCA_913776675.1. Taxonomy (GTDB): domain Bacteria; phylum Pseudomonadota; class Alphaproteobacteria; order Rhizobiales; family Rhizobiaceae; genus Allorhizobium. Next base: position 2,423 of record CAJYRE010000087.1, on the reverse strand, counting down.
GAACACCTGTTTACCCCCTTCAAAGGTTCCGTGCGCTCAGGCGGCACCGGATTGGGCTTGGCCATCGCCCGTGAAATTGTGCTGGCCCATGGCGGAACCATTGCTTTGGTGGAAAAACCCGGGCCCGGAACCCAGTTCAGAATCGAGATCCCGGACAGACCCGTTTCACTCGATACATTCAGGCTAAAATCACACCTTTAAAAAACCTTCACAATCATAATCTTATCATAAAACTGAAAAACAAACCTCTTTTTTTGACGAATTCCGCTTGCATTACGCGACGTCTCGCTTTAGAGGATCGGCACGCCAGCAGAAACGAACTGCTGGACGCCAGAGACACTATCCACCCTCTGGAAATAGACGCACCCGTAGCTCAGCTGGATAGAGCACCAGACTACGAATCTGGGGGTCAGAGGTTCGAATCCTTTCGGGTGCGCCATTACTTTCAATCATTTATCGTCTCCACGTTTGGTTTTGGGTTGTTTGGTTTGCAAGCGGTTTGCAAATTGCGCGCTTGGTGACGCCTCAAACTTCGCCATTGCAGAGTCCGCCAGATGCTTTGTTCGAGCCAAATATTGATCCAAAATAGTGGCGGCAGTTTTTAGGCTGTGGCCAGTTATTGCCACTATCTCGCCGATTGAGCAGCCAGCCTCATTGAGCATAGTGACAGCCGTCCCCCGTAAATCATGAAAATGAAGTTCTTGAGGCTCATCAATATGAGGAAACATCACCTCATCGAGATTTGCAGCAGTCATTGCTTCACCCCACAACTTGATAAGATAACGCTTTTTGAAAGGTTGACCGGTCTTCGTCGTCAGAATGAATTCCGACGACCTGTCCATTTCGTCCAGCATGCTTTTAAGCGCGGCCATGCAACGAACATTGACAAGCCTCCCACGCGAACCCGCGCGTTTACCTTTCGATTGACGAAGCGAAATATATTCTCCGTCGTAGTTCGACCATCGCAATTCACGAAGATCTCCCTGTCGCTGGCCTGTATGAAGCGCCAATATCAAGGCTCTTTGAAGCTCGAGCGGCGCAGTCTTCATAAATGCCTCCACATGTTCGGGTAGCCAAATGATTTCCGCACGGTCGGACTTGTAGAGACGTTTGAAATTGAGCAGATGATTTTGCCTTACCCTGCCGGTGTCTACACCCCATGAAAGCATGGCAGAAATCACCGCGAGACGGTTATCCCCCTCCCTTAGCCCTGAGGTTCGAGCAACATCAGCCCGCCAGTCTGTAAAGTCTTGGCGCACCCGAGGATCATTCAGAGCAACCAGCGGCATATTACCGATATTTTGCTCTCCTTTTCTCAACATCCGGATGTATTCTTTTTGCGTGCTCGGTCTGTTTTTGGCAAATTCTGGAGACAAGGTAAAATCCCTTACCAGCGACTCAAAAGTTCCCCGCTTACGCTCCGAAATCGATCTTTCGGCAGCTTCGTAATCCGCAATGAATGAGGGAGACCCAGGCCTTCCTGATAAGGGGGTGCCTGCTGTTCGATGATAGTAATACTGGCGAAAACTTCCGTCAGCTAAACGCTTTCGGGTCGTATTGATGCCCTTCAAGTTAATTCGCATGCTGTTGTGCCCGCCACAAATCGAGAGTGAAAGCGGGCGCATCCTTAGGTGATGCATCCTCGCTGTAGATCACGATTTTCATGTTTTCTATTTCGACACGGGAGACTTTAACTCCACAGGACACAACGCCTTTCACACAGCGCTTTATGTCTGCTTCCTTGAGGAGCCTTCTTGTAGAATTGGGCTTAACGACCATGATTATCGCCCGCCTCTTGGAATGACTGATTTGTGCCTGGCATCTGGTCCATGCGGTCTCGAATGCAACGAATAATTTCACTGTTGAATGAGGATGCGTTTCTTTCCACCTGGCCAGCGACAAACGTGCGGGCATCTTCTGGCAATCGAATGAGAATTTTAGGCCAAGTCTGGCGCATGATCGAATCCTATATCGTTAGAGTCTTTCTGATATCAGTCAGAAAATTGTGATATGGCAATTTGATTCCATTTTCAAGCATGGCAGAATGATATTACTCTGAGACATGACCCAAGACTCCCAAGCGAGAGATTATGATAAATTTATCCTGCGTATGCCCCCAGGCATGCGTGATCGCATTGCGCGAGAGGCAAAATCAAACAACCGCTCCATGAATGCCGAGATTGTGGAAAAGCTGGAGGCGCTGTTTGGTGCGAGTACAGCATCCCGGCTCAACTGGCTTTTGCGAGATATTTTGCCAGAGCCAGGTCATGAGAAACTGTCTCCTGAGCTCATTGCGGAACAGATCGGGGAGACTAGCAACCTAGTGACGCTCAAGGTGTTTGCAGGCGAGCAAGAGCCAACGTTTGAATATCTCGATCGTGTAGCAGGCTATCTCGCAGTCAATCCGAACTGGCTTAAGAGAG
>CAJYRE010000086.1 GCA_913776675.1 Rhizobiaceae bacterium | reverse complement strand
GCCAACCAGCAAGGTGCCGTGAATGTTTCTGGCGAGATCATACAGGGCGGTATGCCGCTGCCATGTGCCCAGCACTTCGGCAGTGTAGGGATTGACAGCCACCATGGTGATGTCCTGCCCCGTGTTGATGCCGAAAACCGCTACGCCCTCGGCAGTGCGCGGAGCAATATATTGCACCAGAGTGCCATCCGGTACTGCGTTGAGGGCAGCACTGGCCTGTTGCGAGACGGCGCGCTCAGCCCCGGTTGGTGAAGCCGTGTAGGCATTTTCGCCATCACGCCCCACCAGAACCACGCTCCACATCATGATCAGCCCGGTGACGGCCAGCATGATCAAGAAGGGAGCGACATAGAGGCCAGCATAAAAATGCCAGCGCCAGGCAATGAAGTAAAATCCGCGTTTGCTCGCGCTTACGGGCGCAGCTTGCGGTATGGATGCGACATTGGACATGGTTTTTCACCGATTGTGATGCCGCAGCCGGGTTTTGAAAATGACGGATAAACCTGTGGTGCAATCACTGAATATTGCCGCTCAGGTTGCGCATCAAAGCAAAACTCAACTGTGGCGCAAAGACAGACATTTCGAAAACAATGGTGTCAGGCGCTCGGTGGTGCGCGGGGGGCCGTATTGGGTGGGAAAAGGTGGGCAAGGAGAGGCTCCTGAAGCCTCGGGAATGTCAGTTTCCGATCCAGCTTTGCCAAAAGGCCGACTGTGTCAGCTGGCAGGGGAAGCAAAAAGGAGGCAGAAATACGGCAGGCTTCGCAGCCACCATCGGTCTTGTGCTTGTGTTCGTGGCTATGATCAGAAACGGCCTGATCCGAGATGCACAGCACCGGCAGAGTGCCATCGGGCAACGTGTAGGCGGCAATTTCTGACGGTGTCAGGGGGGAGGCAGAAACAGTTGGGACTTTATGGGCAAAGCCGACAGCAAATAGCGCCAGCATGCAGAGTGCATGCACTACCATTCGCCATGTCATGAGCTTTGCGCGCATGGTTTCCCCCATTCCCTCTCTGCGGTGATAGCAGCGGCTTTGATGATCTTCAAGAGCGTTTGCAGGCGGGGGGCTGCGTCGCGTGGCCGCAGAGATCGTCAGTTCAGACCATAAAAAAGGCGGCCCGAAGACCGCCTTTCAAGAAACCGGGTGGTTTCAATCTTATTCTGCGGTTGGCTCGGCAGCAGCGGCAGCGGCTTCTGCTGCGGCCTTTTCAGCGGCCAGAGCCTGTGCTGCTGCAACCTTTTCAGCTTCCAGACGTGCCTTTTCTTCGGCAGCGGCGGCGCGCTCAGCGTCGTTCAGCTTGCGGGCGCGGGTACCGGTGTTTTCAACGATACGAGCAGACTTGCCGCGACGGTCGCGCAGGTAGTACAGCTTTGCACGACGCACCTTACCGCGACGCACGATTTCAACGCCTTCAACCAGCGGCGAGTAAACAGGGAATACGCGCTCAACGCCTTCGCCGTAGGAAATCTTGCGAACGGTGAAGCTCTCGTTGAGGCCGCCGCCAGAGCGGGCAATGCAAACGCCTTCATAGGCCTGTACGCGGGTACGCGAACCTTCGGTTACGCGCACGTTAACGCGAACGGTGTCACCCGGAGAAAACTCAGGCAGGGTGCGCTTGGCTTCGATCTTGGCGGCCTGTTCGGCTTCCAACTGTTGAATGATGTTCATCGGTCTAACCTTTTCAAGTTTTTCTAAAACAGCCAGAGCGCTCAACGGTTTGCTTTTGGTCAAAGCCTCAAGCTTACGCCTTGCGGCGGGAGCGGTGTCACGTTCTTTGTTTGCTGGTAGACGGGACCATGCCCATTTCCGACGCTGCCCATATACCAAACATTGGGCTTTGTCACCCTTTTGTCCGGTTATTTTTCGCCTTTTTGCGAATCCGGCAATAAATCCGGGCGGCGCTCGCGCGTCAGCTTCAAGGCTTGCTCGTTGCGCCATTTTTCAATGGCGGCGTGATTGCCCGATGTCAGCACGGCTGGAATCTCACGGCCTTCAAACACGGGCGGGCGGGTATAATGCGGATGCTCCAGCAAGCCACCTTCAAAACTCTCATGCAGGCCCGATAGATCATTGCCCATCACACCGGGGATAATCCGCACCACGGCATCCAGCAATGTCAGTGCCGCAGGCTCACCGCCAGAGAGAATATAATCGCCAATCGAGACTTCTTCGAGGTTTCGCGCCTCAATCACCCGCTGATCCACGCCTTCAAACCGGCCACAGACAATCACCACGCCGTCGCCAGCGGCAATCTCGCGCACCCGCTTCTGGCTCAAGGGTTTGCCGCGCGGGCTCATTAGCAATCGTGGCCGGTTGTCATCAGCAATGCTGTCGATGGCGCTTGCCAGCACATCGGGTTTCAGCACCATGCCAGCGCCGCCGCCTGCCGGGGTATCATCGACGCTTCGATGTTTGTCATTGGCAAAATCGCGGATCTGCACCGCTTCAATGGCCCATTGGCCGCGCTCCAGCGCACGGCCGGCCAGCGACACGCCAAGATGCCCCGGAAACATCTCCGGGTAGAGCGTCAAAACGGTTGCCTTGAACGTCATGATCAGCGCTTGCCCTTGCCTGATAGCTTGCCGTCGGCGCTAAACGGCGGTTCGCTGCCATCATCAATCAGGCCAGCGGCCTGCGGATCAATCAGCAATTTGCCGTCTTCAAGATCAATTTCGAGAACGGCGGCTTCGGAGAAGGGAATGAGCACAGGCCGCTTTCCCGGACCCTTCACTTCCAGCAGATCGCCCGCGCCGAAATCGAATACGGCGGTCACGGTGCCGTAGCTTTTGCCTTCAGCATCAACCACTTCCAAGCCTTCCAGATCGGCATAGAAAAATTCATCATCGTCCAGATCTTCATCGGACAGGGCGCTGCGGTCAATGAACAGCTCCAGCCCGTTTAAAGCCTCGGCAGCATTGCGGTCGTTGATACCGCGAAACCGCACCACAACCACGGTTTTGGCCTCGCGCACGTCCAGAACTTCAAATTCCCGGCCATCCTTGGCATGCAGTTTGCCGTAATCACCAATCGCCATGGGATCGGCGGTAAAGGATTTCACCCGCACTTCGCCACGAAGGCCTTGAGCCGCGCCAATCACAGCCATCAGCACGGGATTTTCAAGCTTGGTCATGGAGTTGGCTTTTCCTTCTTACGTGGTGAGTTGTGCGATCATTATGCAAAAAATCAGGGAAAATAAACGCAAAAACGGGCGGCATGACATCACACCGCCCGCTCATCATACCATTGACGGCAAATTATGCAGCGTCGGCAGCGGCTGCTGCTGCGGCTTCAGCCTTCTGCTTCTTTTCAGCCAGACGCTCAAGAGCGCGCTTGCCTGGCTTTGCCTTTTCAGGGTTG
>CAJYRE010000085.1 GCA_913776675.1 Rhizobiaceae bacterium | reverse complement strand
CCGTATCTGGACAAGCGCGGCCCACGTGCGAAATGGCGGCCGCAGATGATGAGCCATCAGGGCCTGCGGCTGACCCGCACGACGCCTTTGGGATATATGCCCGGCTGGTGTCCCGAAATTCAGGCCGTTGGTCCCTATCGACCCATCAGCCTGATCCGCCCCGGCCATCACGCCCTATCGGATGTACGGATCCGCACGGATCTGGAAGACGACGGCACCGGCGTTCTGAATGTCTCCCTCGCACTTCCGGCCAGCATACACAATGCGGACCTGATCTGTGCCGGCCATACAACCGCGTTAACGCTGCAAGCCGATGGCCGCCACCATGCCTGCCTTCACCTTCCTGCCATTGCGCCATGGTGGCCGCTCAGCCATGGCAAGCCCACCCTGCATGATGTGACGGTGACGCTGGATGGCAGATGCCATTCGCTGGGCCTGACCGGGTTTCGACGTATTCGGATTGACCGTGGTCATGACGGTCAGGATTTCTCCATCATCGTCAATGGCATTCCGGTTTTCTGCCGGGGAGCGGTCTGGACCAATGCCGACATCATCCGCCTACCGGGCACGGCAGAGGATTATGCACCGTGGCTGATGCTGGCGGCCAAGGCGGGCATGAACATGATCCGCATTGGCGGCACCATGACCTATGAGAGTGCTGATTTTTTCCGGTTATGCGATCAATTGGGGCTGATGGTCTGGCAGGATTTCAACTTTGCCAATTTTGATTATCCCACGCAGGACCCAAGCTTTATCGACCATGTCCGGCGAGAAGCGGAACACATCCTGAAAGTGAGCCAAGGCTGCCCGTCCATCGCGGTTCTCTGTGGCGGCAGTGAAGTTTACCAGCAGGCCGCCATGCTCGGCTTTGGTGAAAGCGCCTGGAAAAGCCCGCTGTTTGCCGAGGTTTTGCAAGACATCAGCCAGACCTTGCGCCCCGATGTGCCTTATGTTGAAAACACCCCCATGGGCGGTGCCATGCCCTTTGCGCCCAATGCCGGCGTGAGCCATTACTATGGCGTGGGTGCCTATGAGCGCCCGCTGGATGATGCCCGCCGCGCACATGTGCGGTTTGCCAGCGAGTGTCTGGCCTTTGCCCATATCCCACAGCAAACAACACTGGATCGACATCTCTCCGTTCCCATTCTGCATGACCCTCGCTGGAAGGCGCGTGTGCCGCGTGATCGGGGTGCCAGTTGGGATTTTGAAGATACCCGCGACCATTATCTCAGCCTGCTGTATGGCGTGGACCCCGCCAGATTGCGCCGCGAGCATCCAGCCCGGTATCTGCATCTGTCACGGGCTGTCAGCGGCGACGTGCTGGAAGAAACCTACAGTGAATGGCGGCGGGCAGGGTCTTGCTGCCATGGGGCGCTGATCTGGACGTTTCAAGATCTGCTGCCCGGCCCCGGCTGGGGCATGGTGGATTCCACCCGCCTGCCCAAACCGGTGTGGTATGCGGCCCGCCGGGCCTTTTCCGCCGTTCGGGTCTCCATGACCGATGAGGGCACCAATGGCCTTGATGTGCATCTGCTCAACGACGGGCCACTGGCCCGGTCCTTGCTTCTGCATATCACCTGCTTGCGGGACGGCCAGACCCCGGTGATCAGCGCCCAGCGCGACATCACACTGGACGCCCGTTCCAGCCAGACCCTGGCTGCCACCGCCCTTTTGGGTGGATTTTTTGATACCACCTATGCTTTCCGCTTTGGCCCACCGGCCCATACAGTCACGGTGGCCAGCTTAAGCGATGCGCAAACGGATGAGCTTGTCTCGCAGGCGTTTCATTTTCCGCAAGGACGCAGTGCAGCCATGTATGCGGCCACGGTGCGCACCACCCTCACCCACAATGACCACGGCTGGTATCTGATGCTGGAAACGGATCAACTCGCGCAATCTGTGCATATCGGACTGGAAAACGGCCAGCCGGAGGATGATTTCTTCCATCTGGCTCCCGGCCATCCTCGCCGCATCCGTCTGATAACCGGTGGAGAAAAACCGACAGGCGAGATCACCATCGCCGGATCGGACAGGCATTTCGGATTTTAGAGCGCTCTCACTCTTTGTTTTTACGAATTTCCGGACGGAAAACCGCTATGCACTTTTCCTGGAAATGCTCTAAATCTGCTGCATAATTTTCTCCTTAAATCGATTCCGATTTAAGGAGAAAATTATGCAGTAACTCAAGCTCAAGCACGAGTGACCTTCTCGACCGCAGGATAATTGACCACCCGCAGAGAGGGCGAAGCCGCGCTGATGGCCAGATCGCGTATTTCCTGAAAATAAGCCTGCTGCACGGCTTCTGGCGAAAAATTATGGTCTGCCTGCGGCACAATTTCCAGCCGCACATTATCATAACGCGCCAACCGATGGCCATCCGTGCCGAAATGCTGATAGAGATGCTCAAGCCCCACATCATTTTCGCTGTAGAGCAAAACCAGCTTGACCTTGCGCTTGAGCAATCGGTTAAAAGCGGAGATGACCTGCGCATGCGCAAGCCGGGCGCGAGCGGTGAAGACATTGCCCAGTCCGATGCGATGAAACAGGCGTGAGCAACCAACCGTCGTCAGATTGCGCAGAGCGTTTTTCACATCCACCTCGCCGCGAAACAGCCGCCGAAACGTGCCACCACTGAACATAAGCTGCTTGTAAGTATCCAGTGAGCGCGGCACCAAGCGCAACGATGCATCCACATCGCGGTTGGGGTCCCAATAAAACGCAAAGGGATTGGCAAGACAGGCCCCTGCCAGACGGTGATCCTTGATCATGCTGGAAAAAATCAGATACCCGCCGCTGCATCGTCCAACCCCAATGGCTGGCAGCAGTTGGCGCTCTTCCAACAGATTGAGCGCCGCTTCCACATCGTCATATTGCACTTCGGCATAGAGAACCTGCTCCGGAAAACCCGGCACCGGCGGGCTATCACCCACATTGGCGGGATCAAACCGGAAAGATGCGATGCCAGCACGCGCCAAACGGCGCGCCATGCCAACCCCCGTACGCCCCCACCCTGCATGGCGATCATAGGCCGTGCTGGCCAACACCACGCAGGCACCCCGGCGCACGCCCACCGGTTCACACAGCACACCATACAGGCGTTCTCCACGCCCGAACCGCAGTGCTGTCTCGGCAAAATCGCGTGTTTCAAGCCGCGCCGGAGCGGGCAGCGCATCCACCACCGGCCCATGGGACGGATGCCCCAGTGCCGCCGCCCGCCGCACAATCCAACTGACCACAGTCTCCATGGTTTCCAGCGGAAGCTTCGCCATGGCAGGATTGGCAATCATCGCCTCAAAGCCGGTGTAATCGCTCATTTCCACCCGCGCGCCCTTGGCGGCCATCTGCTCGGACAGGATTTTATCACTGCCGCGCTCTGGCCGATTGACAAACAGATAGGGCATGGAGCGATGGGGCGTGACCGTGGAAAAATCTTTGCGCTTCAAGGCAGAGCTGACACCTTCCGGCATGACAATACCAGCAATGGCCGTAACACCACTCAGCCGCAAATGCTCCGGCAAGCCAAGGCCATCATCAATCACCCGCGCCCAGAACTGCAACTCGCGCAGTTAGGCCCGGCCCGAAGCAACCGGGGCCATGGCCACCACGCCGCACAGGTTGTCAACCTCCTGCGCCATTTCCAAAGCAAAAGATGCGCCCAGACCATGCCCCACCAGCAAAACCGGCAGGTTTCCAGTTTTTTCACGTAAAAACGACAGCGCTTCTGCGATTGTTTTTTGCCAGACATCCAGCGTCATGGTGCCCGCATCGTCATCCAGCGCATCGCCTGTGGCCGGATAATCGAACCGCAGGCTGGCAATGCCATCGGCTGCCAGCTCTTCCGCCATGAGGCGAAACAGCTTGTGCGTACACATTTCTTCAAAGCCCCAGGGGGACAGAAACAACACCGCGGCATTGCGCGCTACCCCTGCAGGGACTCCATTGCCTGGCTGAAAAAGCCCGAATGTTGCGCCAAAGCGCACCGGCTGGGCCGCTGCCTTCTGGGATACCGATGAGGGCGTACCAGACATCATACCGGCCGTATCGGCTCTCGTGTTCATCCATCGACCCCTTTGACATCCTCGCAAATTGGCATGGAGATTGGGCTGTACCCACGCTCTTGCTGACTTGCTTTTTGCTCGCCCGCCCTTTCAAGAAGAGCAAACGAGTTTTGGGAAAAACTTTGGCCCCACACCATAAATTTATCCTTAAATCTGCGCCACAAAACAAGTATTTGGCCATATCATCCAAAACAATCCCGCTTCATCGAGAGAATATTGCTCAAATTGAGCCATAAAACCTGTAATCCTGAGAGGTGTTGCTCTTTCTAGCCTCCGTGAAA
>CAJYRE010000084.1 GCA_913776675.1 Rhizobiaceae bacterium | reverse complement strand
CAATCGAGAAGGTTGTCAGCGCACCACGGGTCATCAGAAGCTGTTTGCCAATCCCAACGATTTCAATCAGCTTGGTGGGGCTGGAGTCGAGATCCACCATGTTGGCGGCTTCGCGGGCGGCCTGGGTGCCGGTCTGCATGGCCACACCCACATCGGCCTGCGCCAGTGCCGGGGCATCATTGGTGCCGTCACCGCACATGGCCACAAGGCGACCGCCCTGCTGCTGCCTGCGGATATAGGCCAGCTTGTCTTCCGGCTTGGCTTCGGCCAGATAATCATCCACGCCAGCTTCTGAAGCAATGGCGGCGGCTGTAACCGGGTTATCACCCGTGACCATCACGGTGCGAATACCCATGGCGCGCAATTCTGCAAAGCGCTCCTTGATGCCGGGCTTGACCATGTCTTTCAGATGGATCACGCCCAAGAGACGGTTGCCATTGGCAACAGCCAGTGGTGTGCCGCCGGTGCGGGCCACCTTTTCCACGGCCTGACGGAAAGCGGCAGGGGCGCTGTTTTCCTTGACGTTGGCAAATTTCAGCACCGAGTCAACGGCCCCCTTGCGCAAGCGCCGATCGCCAATATCGCAACCCGAAATACGGGTTTCGGCCGCAAAAGGCACCAGAAGATCCACCGTGACATTCGGCGTTTTCACACCATAGGTCCCGTTGGCCAAGGCAATGATCGAACGGCCTTCCGGGGTTTCATCGCCAAGGCTTGCCAGCAGGGCTGCTTCGGCCAGCTCATTGGCATCGACGCCGGGAGCGGGAATAAAGTCAGCGGCCATACGGTTGCCGTAGGTAATCGTGCCGGTCTTGTCGAGCAGCAGCGTATCCACATCGCCTGCCGCTTCCACGGCCCGGCCCGAGGTGGCAATAACATTGAACCGCACAAGACGATCCATGCCGGCAATACCGATAGCCGACAAAAGGCCGCCGATGGTGGTGGGAATCAACGTCACCAGCAAAGCCGCCAGAACCGTGATGGACACAACCGTGCCGGAATAACCCGCCAGACCCCAGACCGAGACAACGACAATCAGGAAGATCAGCGTCAGGCCGGACAGAAGAATAGACAAGGCAATTTCGTTTGGCGTCTTCTGCCGTTCTGCCCCTTCGATCAGGGCGATCATCCGGTCCACAAAGCTGGAGCCAGCCTGCACGGTGATACGCACCTTGATCCAGTCGGACAGCACCTGCGTGCCGCCGGTGACAGCCGAACGGTCGCCACCGGATTCACGAATCACGGGGGCGGATTCGCCGGTAATGGCGCTTTCATTGACCGAGGCAATGCCCTCGATCACTTCACCATCGCCGGGGATCAGTTCACCCACATCAACGCGAACAATATCGCCCACTTTCAAGCTGGTGGCAGGCACCATCTCTTCCTGACCATTGGCTGAGAGACGGCGGGCCACCAGCTCGGATTTGGTTTTTTTCAGGCTTTCAGCCTGGGCGCGACCGCGGCCCTCGGCCACGGCTTCCGCAAAGGTGGCAAACAACACGGTAAACCACAGCCAGGCGGCAATCTGGCCGGAAAAAACCGGATCGCCGGTATGCGTGATCAGATCACGCAGGCAAAGGGCCGTCACAAGGGCTGCGACAACCTCGGTGACAAAAATCACCGGATTGCGCACCAGCTTGCGGGGATCGAGCTTGATGAAGGCATCTCTGGCGGCTGGTCCCAGAATGGACGGGTCAAGAATGCTCATGCTGGAGGATGTGCGAGACATGGAAATCTCCCTCAAAATGTTTGGCCAGCGAGCATGGCAAGATGCTCAACAATGGGACCAAGGGCGAGTGCTGGGAAAAATTGCAGGCCACCGAGGATCAGGATGACCCCGACGAGAAGACCGGCAAAAAGCGGTGTGGCGGTGGGGAATGTGCCCGAAGACGCCGGAATTTTCTGCTTGGCGGCCAGCGATCCGGCAATGGCCATCACGGGGACGATATAGCCAAAGCGGCCCAGCATCATGGAAATACCCAGCGTGGTGTTATACCACAGCGTATTGCCATTCAGACCACCCATGGCCGAGCCGTTGTTGCCCGCCGCAGAGGTGAAGGCATAAAGAATTTCCGACAACCCGTGCGGACCGGGCGTGCCGATACTGGCCACAGCAAAGGCCAACATGGCAGACACCGCCGAAAAGCCAAGGATGACAACGGGCAGGATCAGCACCGCCAGCATGGCAAATTTCATTTCGCGCGATTCAATCTTCTTGCCCAGAAATTCCGGTGTGCGTCCCACCATCAGGCCAGCCACAAACACCGCCAGAATGGCAAACACAATCAGACCATAAAGACCGGAGCCAACACCGCCGGGCAGAATTTCGCCAAGCTGGATCAGGAACATCGGCACCAGACCACCAATGCCGGTGAAAGAGCCGATCATGCCATTGACGCCACCGTTGGATTCACCCGTGGTGACGGCGGCATAAAGCGCTGTCATGGCCTGACCAAAGCGCACTTCCTTGCCTTCCATATTGCCTTGCAGGGTATCAACCCCCAGCGAGGTCAAAATGGGATTGCCTTGGGATTCGGCCCAGTAAATGATGGCCACACCGGCAAACAGCAGGGCAGCAATCGAGCATATCAGGGTCCAGCCCTGACGGCGGTTTCCGGTCATTTCGCCAAAGGTGAACACCAGCGCCGAGGAGATGGCCATCATCGCAAAGATGTTGAGATAGCCGGTAATCACATTGGGGTTTTCAAACGGATGGGCGGCATTGGCGTTGAAAAAGCCACCGCCATTGGTGCCAAGCTGCTTGATGGCTTCCTGACTGGCCACGGGGCCAACGGC
>CAJYRE010000083.1 GCA_913776675.1 Rhizobiaceae bacterium | reverse complement strand
AACCAATGGCACCATAATAGGCAATGTAAACATAGCACACGATGGGCATCAGGAAGGCCATGTGGATGCCGATGGTATCGGCAAGGCCGCCCTGCACCAATGGCAGCAATGCGCCGCCAACAATGGCGAGGCACAAGATGCCGGAGCCTTGGCTGGTGTGCCGTCCAAGCCCCTTCAGCGCCAGACTGAAGATGGTTGGGAACATGATGGAATTGAAAAAGCCAATTGCCAGCACACTCCACATGGCGACATGCCCGGTCGTCAGCACAGTCACAAGCAAAAGCACCACAGCGGCAACTGCGTTGGTGGCCAGTGTTTTGCCAGCATCCACATAGCGCATCACGGCAGAGCCGATGAAGCGGCCAACCATCGCGCCACCCCAGAAATAAGACACGTAATGTGCGGCGGTCTGTTCCGGCAGACCGGCAATGGTGGGATCGCCCATGAAGTTGACGAGGAAGCTGCCGATGCTGACTTCTGCACCCACATAAACGAAAATGCCAACGGCACCCAAAACAAGATGGCGATAGCTCCAGGCCGAGGCAGCGTCGTCTCCGCCTTGATGTGCCTCATCCTCTTCTTCTACCACAGGCAGTTTCAGGGCTGCAAAAATTGCAGCAAGAACAAGAAAGGCCGCCGCCAGAAGCAGATAAGGAAATTTCACAGCCGCCGCTTCTGCCGCATGAAGGGCATCAAGCTGTTCTGGCGTTGCGTTGGTCATGGCTGTGGTTGCAGACGACAAAATCAGAAACGCGCCGAAAATCGGAGCAACCGTGGTGCCCAGCGAGTTAAACGCCTGTGTCAACGTCAGGCGGCTGGAAGCAGTTTCCGGCTTGCCAAGAATGGTCACATAAGGGTTGGCGGCGACCTGAAGAATGGTAATACCAGCGGCCAACACAAAAAGGGCACCCAGAAACAGGATATAGATGCGCAAGCTGGCTGCCGGAATAAACAGGGCGCAGCCAATGGCCGAAATCAGCAGGCCAACAACAATGCCCCATTTATAGCTGATGCGTTTGACCAACGCGCCAGCGGGCAGGGAAACAATGAAATAAGCCCCAAAGAAGCAAAGTTGAATCAGCATGGTTTGCGTGTAATTCAACTGAAAAACATTCTTCAGGTGGGGAATGAGAATGTCGTTGAGGCACGTGATAAAGCCCCAGAGGAAAAAGAGAGAAGTAAGGGCAATCAACGGGCCCGTGTAAGACTGGCCGAGCCCTGAATTATCTTTATGCGCAGCAGCCTGCGCACTCGCTTGAATTCCTGCCATTTTCGGTTCTTTTTTCTTGATGCCGTGCAACAAATGCTGCGGCATGATTGATAACGTGACCGCGCGTGACAGCCGTGCCTGTTTTTCAGGCCAAGGTGCAGATCCCGCGATGTCAAAACGGTCAAAGCGGTTCATTCGTTCCATACGAATGAACTGGCCACCGGACATTTGGGAGGATTGGTCCGATGACAGAGGATGACCTATCGCGTTAGCGACCGCTTCTCAAGTCCAAGACGTGCGATGATTCAGGAACAGAGAGTTTATGCATTGTCATAAATTTCTCGCTTTTAACAATCATCATCCTGAAATTGTTTGATGGCGTCACGAAGAAACCTTTGATTGCCTTGTCGGGCTGATACGTATCCATTCGATAGGAAAAGTTTGATGCAAAAGATAATCGCTTGTCTGGCGAGCTTGGCTTTGCCGGTTCTTGTTCCTTGTTTGGCTCAGGCGAAAACGCTTTGTACTGTGTTCATGGACGCCTCAACGGCGACACCCATGATGATGCAAGGCGACTGCGATCATCAGGTCACACCGGCCTCAACATTCAAGATCGCTTTGGCCGCCATGGGGTATAATGACGGCATTCTCAAAGATGCGCACACGCCCACGCTTGCCTTTCATGAGGGTTATCCTGCCTGGGGTGGCGACAATTGGAAACAGCCGACAGACCCGGTTCGATGGCTAAAATATTCCGTTGTCTGGTATTCGCAGCAAATCACCAAACAATTGGGCCAGCAGAAATTCGCGGACTATGTAAAGCGTTTTCAATATGGCAATGCCGATGTCTCTGGTGATCCGGGTAAAAATAATGGTCTGGAACGTGCGTGGATTGCCTCCTCCTTAAAAATATCCCCTGTTGAGCAGGTGCTTTTCGTGAACCGATTGCTGAATGGACAATTGCCCATTTCCAAAGCCGCCACGTCAAACACCCTTGCGATTGTCGAGACGCTGGACGAAAAGCCCAACGGCTGGACAATTCACGGCAAGACGGGTACGGCATATCCGCGCCGTGCGGATGGTTCTTTTGATCAGGCCAAATCCTGGGGCTGGTATCTGGGATGGGCTGAAAAAGACGGACGCCGCATTGCCTTTGCCCGCCTCATTCAAGATGAGAGGCTTGAAAAGACGTCAGCGGGTATCCGGGCGCGCGAATCTCTCGTGAAAGATATGCCGACAATTTTACAATAGCGGCGAAAGATTCTTGCCTGAATTCAAATGGTGCGGACGACGGGGGTCGAACCCGTACAGCCTAAGGCCGAGGGATTTTAAGTCCCTTGCGTCTACCAGTTTCGCCACGTCCGCATGCGGCTTTTCCCTTAGCTCAGGTTTTTTGATTTGGGAAGTAAGGTCTTGCTTCTTTTTGGATATGGCAGAAATTTCAGTGGAGTCCATCTTGTGCCTCCACAGCGGCTTGAATTGGTCGGCCGCTGCGTTACACATAGGCTATCGATTTCATGATGCTCAGAAAGCAGTCCGCCATGTCCCAGCCCAAACTTGTTTCCGCCGCCATGCTTGCCATTGGTGATGAATTGCTGTCTGGTCGCACAAAAGATAAGAATATTGGCCATCTGGCCGATGTTTTGACCTTGGCGGGCATTGACCTCAAGGAAGTTCGGATTGTGGCTGATGAAGAAGAGGCCATTGTTGAAGCCCTGAATGCTCTGCGTCAGCGTTACACCTATGTGTTTACCTCCGGCGGCATTGGCCCAACCCATGATGACATCACCGCCGATGCCGTATCCAAGGCATTTGGTTTGCCCTGCGTGCATGATGAAAAAGCCATGGTGATGATGGCCGAAATGTATGCGCGGCGCGGGCTGGAGTTTACGGAAGCGCGCCAGCGCATGGCACGGATGCCGCAAGGTGCCGAACATATTCCCAATGCCGTTTCCACAGCGCCCGGTTTCCGGGTGGAGAATGTCTATGTCATGGCAGGTGTGCCACAGGTGTTTCAGGCCATGGTGGAGGAAGTGGTCAAGACATTGGTGGGCGGCGTGAAGGTTCTCTCACACGCTATTGCATGCCCTTATGGCGAAGGCGAAATTGGCACAGCCCTTGCCGCTGTTCAAAAAGAACATCCGGAAACCAGCATTGGTTCCTATCCGCGATATGATGGCACAAAGGGCTTCCACACCGAGCTTGTTGTGCGGGCGCGCTCTGAAGAGGTCTTGAAGGCGGCCGTGCTGGCTGTGGAAAAAATGATTGCCAGCATACGGCCATCCACCACGGTTCTGGAAGCCTGATCAAGCTCAATTTCATTTGACCGAAATCAAGGAACACCTGTGTCTTTGGATCATTATCTCCTCGGCGGATCGAAAATACCGCCAGGGAGATGAAGATGGGTTACAAGACGATACTCAGTGTTCTGGATGACCAGAAATCCGCACAGCAAATTTCCGATTTTTCCCTTGCTCTCGCAGAGCAGTTTGGAGC
>CAJYRE010000082.1 GCA_913776675.1 Rhizobiaceae bacterium | reverse complement strand
TACCTGTATCTCTCTTCAGGAAAGCATCGAGAGCGATGGAATCGCCAAAGACGTAGTCAATTCGGCCAGCAGCGAGATCCTGGAAAGCTTCATCCAGAGTCTGATAGGTTTTCTCGCTGGCGACTTTCGAGAAATACTTCTTGTAATAATCAGACTGAATGGTCGAAACCTGAATGCCGATGGTCTTACCTTTCACGCTGTCTGCGGTCGCACCTGGCTTCATGTCATTCGCGCCAATCAGCTTGCTGGGCGTGTTATAATATTTGTCGGTGAAATCAATCACCTTCAAACGCTCTTCGGTTTTGGACATCGAAGACCAGATCACATCAAATTTCTTGGCATTCAGGGCAGGGATCAAGCCATCCCAGGACACTTCAACAATCGAGCATTTTTCCTTCATTTCAGCGCAAACGGCATTCATCAGGTCAATTTCCCAACCCTGCCATTTGCCCGCAGCATCCTTGGCGAAAAAGGGCGGATAGGACTCATTCATAATGCCAAACCGCACATCTGCATGCGCAACAACAGCCGAAGCGGCAAAGGCTGCACCGGCCAAAAGCATCTGGATGAATTTCATGGAACACGTCTCCTGTTGAGGGTCTATTCTAAAAAAGGGGAGGGAAGGGGTTAATCGGACAAACCGCGTGTAAACTCGCGGCAACGGGCACTGAGCGGATTGCCGAAAACACGCTCAGGCGTTCCTTCTTCCTCGACACGTCCTTGATGCAAGAACATGACATGGCTGGAGACATCGCGGGCAAAGCGCATCTCATGGGTGACCAGGATCATCGTGCGACCTTCTTCGGCCAGATCACGAATGACCTTGAGAACTTCACCCACCAATTCGGGATCGAGAGCAGAGGTCGGCTCATCAAACAACATAACCGCAGGTTCCACGCATAGGGCCCGGGCAATGGCCGCACGCTGCTGCTGACCACCAGACAAAAATGCCGGATAGGCATGGCGCTTGTCGTAAAGCCCGACCTTTTGCAAAAGGACTTCGGCCTTTTCGACCGCTTCCGCCCGCTTAATGCCCATGACATGCACAGGTGCCTCAATGACATTTTCCAGAACGGTCATGTGTGCCCAGAGATTAAAACTCTGAAAAACCATACCAAGTCCGGTGCGGATACGCTCAATTTGCCGATTGCTCACAGGACGTAAATGACCACCTCGGCCTGACTTGGTCAGAATCTCTTCGCCAGCCACAATAACCCGGCCACGATCTGGCATTTCAAGAAAATTGATACAGCGCAAGAAGGTGCTTTTACCAGAGCCAGAGGAGCCAATCATGGAAATGACATCGCCCTTGTTGGCGGTCAGCGACACGCCTTTGAGAACCTCATGCGCGCCGAAGCTTTTATGGATATTGTCCACCTGAAGGGCGCAAGGCGCAGTCTCTGTCATTACCTGATCCAGCTTGTCATAATTCTGCACCATAATGGCTCTATTGCGCAGAAATTGCCCGCAAATTATGCCTTTGGTGCAGAAAGGCTGCAAAAAAATATTACAAATGCAGTATCACCTCTGGAAAACATACCCAAGGGCACGATTTGCACAAAGGAGCCTGCCATGGACCAACTGGATCGATTTGATCGTCAAATCGCCGAGATCATTCAACGCAATTGCCAAATCAAAGCAGAAGCCATTGCTGAAGAAATCGGCCTTTCGGCGTCCGCAGTACAACGGCGCCTGAAGCGGTTGCGGGAAGAGGGCATTGTGAAAAGCGAGGTGGCTATTGTTGATCGAAAAGCCACGGGCCATCCCATGGTTTTCATCGTCGGTATGGAAATTGAACGCGATAATTATGATGCCTTGGCGCGATTTCGTCTCTGGGCTGATAAACAGGATCACATCCAGCAAGTCTATTATGTTACGGGGCAGGTTGATCTGATTGCCATCGTTACCGCACGCGATGTCGAGCATTATGATGATATTGCTGCTGTGCTGATGGCCGAAAATCCGCAAATCAGACGGATGCACACCAATGTTGTCTTGCGAGACATCAAGCTGAGCCTGTTTGTGCCCATGGCCACATAAAACAACATGAAAATCTCATCGCATCTGGATTCCTGTTTTATCAATTATGCCGTAAAACATAACCAGTTGTTCGAAAGACAGGGCATGTGTGATGACACAGAATTCTTACTACACCGCTTTGGGAGGCCTGCCGCCTCAAACCCAGCTTCTTTCCGGAAAAGCGGTGTTTACAAACGCCTACGCAGTTATTCCCAAAGGTGTGATGAGTGACATCGTCACCAGTCTCTTGCCTCATTGGGAAAAAACACAAGCCTGGATTATTGCCAGACCGATGACAGGGTTTTCAGAAACCTTTTCTCAATACATCATGCAGGTCCAGCCGGGTGGCGGCAGCCTCAAACCCGAACCGGATGTCAGGGCACAAGCTGCCATTTTTGTCGTCGAAGGTGTGATAACCGTGACATTGGACGCCCAAGAACATGCGCTTGAAGCCGGATCTTTTGCCTACCTACCTGCTGGCTCAAATTGGCAAGTCCGCAACAATGATCAGCAGACAGCAAAATTTCATTGGGTTCGGAAGGCTTTCCAAGCGGTTGAGGGGCTGGAACCACCACCAGCCATTTTCACGCATGAGAACAAGCACGAAATTTCCATGATGCCCGATACCAATGGCGCATGGGGCACAACGCGATTTATCGACCCCAATGATATACGCTATGATTTCCATTTAAATATTGTCACATTTCAGCCCGGCGGCATTATTCCATTTATGGAAACCCACGTTATGGAACACGGACTTTACGTTCTCGAAGGTAAAGCCGTCTATCGATTGAATGATGATTGGGTTGAAGTCGAGGCGGGTGATTTTATGTGGTTACGCGCATTTTGTCCGCAAGCCTGCTACGCTGGTGGGCCGGGTCGCTTCCGCTATCTGCTCTACAAGGATGTTAATCGACACGCACGACTCTGGTGATTTTTATTGTCGAACAGAGGCAATCGGTAAAATCGTTTGCCTCTGTTCGAAAAGCAGTGGGAGAAGGTAACTACATTTATAGAACCTCACCTGCACAAATACCAATACAAGATAATTTGCATTATGGAACTTTTATCAATGACGTTTTTCTTCATTCCTTTACGACCATGTGCAGGAGCAAAGCATCGTGCAAAAATCACAATCGTCACGATGCACCAAGATGATGTTAGCGCATCGAATGTTTCCGAAAACCGCTTCCGACTTCGGCCAATGCTTTAATCTATGGCGGGCTTATCCAAGGCCAGCAACATCGGATAGACACTGAATTTACCAGCTTGCGCTTTTGCGGTCAGAGTGCGCAAATAACCACCTGGAGATCGAATTGTTTCCGCCCGCTCAAGCATAACGGCAATTGTCACCGCAGCAGATTGTTCACCCATCATTTGTTTTGCCTTCATCCACGCATCAGGCGAAATGCCCAACATGGTCCGGATGAGATCGGCAGTGCGCACAACATCATTCCAGCCAGAAATACCATCTTTCGCATAATCGTTCATTTGCGGGCAGAGCGTTTTGAGCTTGCTGATACTAATAGCCAGCCGCCGTTCTGTTGGTTCCTCTTCCACATCGGTTTTCGCATTCAATTTATCTTTGCTATTATCAGTATGTGGTTCTGTTTTTGAATTCTGTTGGTGACGATCAAAATTAGCGTCATTGCCGCTCATTTCTTCATCAGAAAGAGTTGAAAGATAAAGATTTTCCACTTCCGTGCAGAAGGATCTCAACGAGATCGCAAGCTGAGAAAGGTCTTGGCTGTTTGCCCGCCGCGAAGCACCTTGTGCAATTATCTTTGCATTCAAGAAATGCGCTTGCCAATCACCTGCCCTGCCTTCCTCAATCGCCAGCGCGATGATCCGTGTCACATCGCGCAACAGAACCGTAATTTCGCCACGCAACACACGTGCTCTTTTTGCCTCCACTCTGGCAGCTTCAGCAGCGTTGTAAATTTCTTCGGCGCGCAAGGCAAATGGCGACAAATCGAAACCAAAAGCCTCTTCCACCTGGCCGGCATCATCGCGTCGGCAGAACCGTTTACCGTTGGCGCTGTCACGACGAAAAATCATGCCCGCCTCGATCAGGCTGGCCAAATGCCGACGTAATGTTGCAGGTGCCATACCCCGCGCACGAAACGACAGTTCCCGATTGGACGGGAAAACAATAATCGGTTGACTGGCATCAAACTCGCGTTCCTGGGTGAAACTGACCAATGCCTCCAACAGACAAATCGTACGGTCTCCAAGACCAAACACTTGCCGCGCCTCGGTCAACGCTCTCAAAAGCTGCCATTTATCAACGCGACCGGACATATTGCCGCCCTCGCCGCGGCGCAATTGTTCCTGCCGCTCATTGACCTTAGCTTGCCGAGCAAGTACACGCCCGGTCAATCGTCCACCGCCAAACGGTGTCGTTGCAAGTCTTTCCATCGCTTTCAGGTCCCTTCAACGGAGACAAGCGAACCCAAAATGAAAAATATCAGCCGCGCCCGTGCCAGATGGCACAAGCATCAGCCCATAATGATCAAAAAACATCACAGTCACAGGACTCTGTATTTCACTGTTTTATTTTGCCTTTTTGGAAAAACGGATTCCATTTTTCTCTGACAAACAAGACAGAGCTGCACACAACAAAAAACACGCAAAATGGGTGCCTCCGCAAAGCTGCGGAAGAGTCTTGACTTTTTGTACCAGAAGTGATTCTCTTAGATTGCTACATAGAAGAGGGCTTCCGGAGCGGTGACGTTTTGGGGCCTTTTTTCTTGTCTCGATTTTCCCTTTCAATTCATCGTCATTCAGTCATTTCACAGGTTTACGGCATGTCCTCTAACACTTGCTATGTGAGAGGTAAGCTTTGTAATCGGCAGCAAGCCGCTCATCAAAAACCTTCAAAAAACCAGGATCGACATCAGCCTGAAATTCAATTTTCAGTCGACGGCCCTGTTTGATAATGCGTGCGATAATTCGCCCATCCGGGCCGCGAACCATATCCGGTTCCGGGCGCTCAGTCGGTGCTTTACGCAATAAAGTGTCATAAAGTGTCTGGAACCGTTCATCCGTTGACAAGGATCGAAAAACCTCTGTCTGGATAAAAGCCGCTGCACGTGTCTGATCTTGATCATTGGAAAGCAACTGGGCCAACGACATCCAGCGTTCTCGCCCGACTTTGGGTGCTGGACCAATGGCCCGCGCAACACTGTCGGGTACACTGTCAGCCACCTGAAACAGTCGTGAGAGTTCGCTTTTCTGCACGGAAAGCGCCTCGCCAATCACTTTGCGATCAAACCCGCGCTCAGAAAGCGCCTTGGCAAACAGCGCCCGTTCAATAAACGTCAAATTGCGCCGCTCGGCATTTTCCTTGCCTTGCGCCAGAATCAGCTGGTCATCATTCAAAGCGCGCACAAGTGCCTTGACCGCAATGCCCAAACGCCGCGCAGCATTCAGCCTGCGATGCCCGTAAGCCACCTGAAAGCGCTCTGGATCGGCGGGATTGCGACGCACGAGAATGGGCACCTGTTGACCACTCTCACGCATGCTTTCAACAAGGGTCAAAAACTCAGGATCATCCTGTTCCTGATGGCTCAGCCGATCCGAAACAAAGGATGCGTCAATCAAAGACGTATCCAGCTCAATAACATGCTCGCCCGCATCCAGTGCCTGCCGCAGGCTACGCACCTCTTCAGCATCCCGTGTAATGGAAGACAGACTCAGGCCCATCGCCTTGACCGCACCTGAGGCAGCCCTCGGCACAGCCGGATTGTGATCGATATTGACCTCAGGGGTCCGGTCCACGGATAGGGTTGTGCGCTCCGTATGCACCCGTGCGCTGTCCGTCGGCTCCGACTTCACAGCCGGCACTGGATCCGAAAACAAAGCCCTCAATTCACTTTTGCGGTTTTTGCCTATCATTCTTTCCGTCCCCAGGCAGTATGAATCAACTGCTCGATTTCGGCATTGACCGATTCCAGAGATTCAATGGCACGATCATATGTACCACGGCTGAAATTTTCCCGGCCAACCTCGTAGAGCGTCTGCTTTGTCAGACCCGCATCCGAGATAGCAGTCGATTTCACCATCGGTGACGTTAAAACTCTCTCACCAAACAACGAGCGCAAAAAACCGACAATTTGCGCCTGAGGCCCATCGTTTGGCTCAAAACGGGTGACAAGATAGCGCAGGAAATCAAAGTTCAAAGTGCCGCCTGCTTCACGCACAACACCCAGAAGATCAGAGGTCATGAACAAGAACTGGCTCATGGACGCGACATCCAGCATTTGCGGATGGACTGTTACAATAACAGACGTGGAAGCACACAAGGCCGAGAGTGTAAGGTAGCCAAGTTGTGGCGGACA
>CAJYRE010000081.1 GCA_913776675.1 Rhizobiaceae bacterium | reverse complement strand
AGCACCTGCCTCGGCTCCATAACGACGGGTGATGGTATCGAGGCTGGCGTTCAAGCCATTGACCACCTGCCCGCCATTGCGCCCGGACGCGCCCCAGCCCACATTGGCCCCTTCGACAATCACAACCTTATAGCCCTTCTCGGCCAGATGAATGGCGGTGGACAGGCCTGAATAGCCAGCGCCCAGCACCGCCACATCGGCGCGGACCTCGCCTTCAAGCACTTTGGGCGTCCGCACAATATTGCGCGAGGCGGCATAATAGCTATCGGGATAGGCCCCGTTGCCAGCATAGGATTTTTTGGAAGCGCTCATCATACAATTTCCAGATAGGCACCGAATTCAAAATCGGTCACTTGTTCAGCAAAACCGGCGATTTCCTGACGCTTGCAGGCAATCAGCATGGCACGAAGTTCGGCATCAAAAATTTCCGGCACAATCGAGCCGTTTTCAAACGCCGTCACCGCAGCCCCCCATTCACTGGGGATGCTGGCCGCCCGGCCCTGATAGGCACGGCCAGAGGTTGGCTCCGGTGGCATCCATTTGTTGCGAATGCCCACCAAGGCTGCACCCAGAATGGCAGCCATGACCAGATAGGGATTGGCATCAGCCCCGGCCACACGATGCTCGATACGCCGCGCCTCGTTTTTGCCGCCCGGAATACGGATGGCTGCCGTGCGGTTTTCATAGCCCCATGAAATCTTGGTCGGTGCATGGGTATCTGGCCGCAAGCGGCGGTAGGAATTGAAATGCGGAGCAAACAGCAGGGTTGTTTCTTCCATACCGCGCAAAAGACCAGCCACCGCATGTTTCATGATGTCCGACCCCTCAGCCGTTCCATCATTGAACACGTTCTTGCCGTCACGGTCCGTGATGCTGAAATGCATATGCATGCCGCTGCCAGAGCGCCCACCATAGGGCTTGGCCATGAAGGTGGCCGCAAAGCCATGCTTGCGCGCCACGCCCTTGATAATCCGCTTCAGAAACAAGGCATCATCCGCCGCTTTGAGCGGATCGTTGGAATGCACAAGATTGATCTCAAACTGGCCAATGCCGTTTTCAGCCACTGCAGAATCGGCAGGCACATTCTGGCGCTGGCACTCGGCATAGACATCCGAGAAAAACTGGCCGAAATCATCCAGCTCATCGATGGAGAGGATGGCATCCGAATCCAGCCGCTTGCCGGTGTAAGGCGAAATCGGCGGCTCTGCATGGTCTGGCTCCGAGTCAACGAGATAGAATTCCATCTCGGAGGCGACAACCGGAAACAGGCCCAATTCATGATATTGGCGCACAATCGCCGCCAACGCCTGCCGAGGATCGGCCAGAAAAGGCTCGCCATTTTCCTTGACCAGCCAGAGCGGCACCACGGCGCTGGGCTTCAGAGTCCAACCAACCGGCAAGGCTCCCCGTCCGGTCGAGGCACACACGCCATCAATATCGCCATTGGCGAACACATGGGAACTGCCGACAATATCCTCGCCCCAAATATCAACACCAACAATGGACAGCGGCATACGGATGCCACCGCTCAAAACCTTCTCGATCTGATTCACAGGCACGCGCTTGCCACGAAGAATACCATTCAAATCGCACACAACAGCCTGAACGCTGTCAATTGCAGACACATCAATGGCATCACCAATCGCCTCGATCGTCGAAGGCATGAGGAACTCCTTTTGAAAAAAATATCACAAAACAAAAATTGTGATCACATTTTTCAGTATGGACTCTATTCCCGATCGGGTCAAGCTGCTAAAGCCCGTCGCAGTGAATAGGATTCGCTACGACAGGCTTTAGCCTTATGGTGTCGCATGTACTACCAAGGCTCGAAGATGCTAACGCATCCTCGCCTTAAAGACATTGCAAATATCTCAAATGCATCAGCAGCTTGAGATATTTGCAAAAGGAATACCAAGAGTCATTTTCAATGACACTTGGTATACGTTATCGCTTTATTGGGGACAATAAAGCGCGACATGCTGTAAGAAACAGATGAGAGTTGATATTTTTCTGATTGGGACCACGATGAGCAAGCCACTGATCCGTCCGATTGAGCGCACAGACGGCATCACCACCCGTGAGTTTGCCTATCGACGACTGCGACAAGCCATCATGGTGGGGGATATTCGCCCCGGCGAGGCGCTGACCATTCGTGGCATTGCCGAAGCCATGGAAAGCAGCCCCACGCCAGTGCGTGAGGCATTGCGCCAGCTCAGCTCGGAAGGGGCACTGAAGGTTCTCGACAACCGCCGCATCATTGTGCCGCAGATGACACCAGAGCGTTTCAGCGAATTGATTGCGCTGCGCTCCACGCTGGAGCAACACGCAGCTCGCCGCGCTGTAGCCTACATTACCGAAAAACAGATTGACCAATTGGTGGCCATTGATGAACAGCAGGATGTGGCCATCCGCAACGACGACAATGTTGCCGCTCTCATTCTCAACCAGACTTTTCACCGCACCCTCTATCAGGTCAACCCCGAAGAAATGATCATGCCCCTGG
>CAJYRE010000080.1 GCA_913776675.1 Rhizobiaceae bacterium | reverse complement strand
CAGGACGCCGACGTGGTGCTCTTCGTGTTCCGTGAGGAATATTACGTGCAAAACCTTGAGCCACGTGATCAGGCCGATCCGAAATATCCTGAATGGGAAGCGCAGATGGAAAAAGTGCGCGGCACGGCTGACGTGATCATTGCCAAGCAACGTCACGGACCCACCGGCACGGTCAAGCTGGCCTTTCAGGCACAATTTACCCGCTTTGCCGATCTGGCCGATTCCAGCTTCACGCCTTACGAAGAGGCGTGATCAGCAATCGTCCATCATCCGCCCACCAAATGGGCAAATGACTGCAAAACAAACTCCCCACATGCAAGGGTGCCGTATCTGCGGCCCTTTTGCTTATTGGCATAGCAATTGCTTCTCAAACGCCAAAGTGAACCTGGAGTTTTTTATGCACCGTAGAACATTGCTGGCCGCCCTTGGCCTTTCCGTTGCCTCTCTGGTTGCAAGCCTGCCAGCCCATGCCGATGCGCTCAGCGACATCAGCAAGCGCGGTACGCTGCGCGTTGCCATTCCGCAGGATTTCCCACCCTTTGGCAGCGTTGGCACCGACATGCAGCCGCAGGGCTATGATATTGATACGGCAAAGCTGATTGCCGACAAGCTGAAGGTCAAGGTGGAGCTTGTGCCGGTAGCCAGCGCCAATCGCGTGGCTTACCTGCAAACCAACAAGGTTGATCTGGTGATTTCCAGTCTTGGCAAAAACCCGGACCGCGAAAAGGTGATTGATTTCTCCAATGCCTACGCCCCCTTCTATAATGGCGTGTTTGCCCCGGCTGATGTATCGATCAAAACCGCTGCCGATCTCGCTGGCAAGAGCGTCGGCGTCACCCGTGGCGCGGTGGAAGATCTGGAGCTGACCAAGATTGCGCCTGCTGATGCCACCATCAAGCGCTATGAAGACAACAACGGCACGATCTCGGCTTTCCTGTCGGGACAGGTTGATGCCGTTGCCACCGGCAATGTGGTGGCGGCTGCCATTTTGGCCAAAAACCCGCCAAAGCGACCTGAGTCCAAGTTCCTGATCAAGAACTCGCCTTGCTACATTGGCCTCAACAAGAATGAGCCAGCGCTGCTGGAAAAGGTCAACGGCATCATTGCCGATGCCCGCAAGGACGGCTCGCTCGATAAGATTTCGCAAAAATGGCTCGGTGCTCCCGTGCCTGCTGATCTGTAACCATCTGTGGAGACTGGCAGGCCCGTCTATGGCAGGCCTGCCAGATACTGGGTGCCCCCTGTTCGGGAAAAACCATGCATTATATTTTTGATTTCAGCTGGATGGCTGAATATTACCCCATCATCGTCAAGGGCATTGGCATTACGGTCGAACTCACCCTGATTGGTGGTGTGGTTGGCATCGCCTTTGGCATTGTCTGCGCCTGGACACGAGCGCTGGGCCCCAAGTGGCTGCGGCCACCCGTTGCCGCCTATGTGGAACTGATCCGCAATACGCCGTTCATGATCCAATTGTTCTTCATCTTCTTCGGCCTGCCCGCCTCCGGGCTGAAACTGACCGAGATGGAAGCCGCCAATCTGGCAATGATCATCAACCTCGGGGCCTATTCCTGCGAAATTATCCGCGCTGGCATTGATGCTACGCCCAAAGGCCAATTTGAGGCAGGCACGGCGCTGGCGCTGCGGCCCTTGCAAACCTTCCGGCTGGTCATTCTCATCCCCGCCTTGCAACGCATCTGGCCTGCGCTGTCATCGCAATTGGTCATCGTCATGCTCGGCTCTGCCGTGGTGTCGCAGATTGCCGCACAGGATTTGACCTTTGCTGCCAATTTCATTCAATCACGCACCTTCCGAGCCTTTGAAGCCTATACGGTCTCGACGCTGGTCTATTTGCTTCTTGCCATTGTTCTCAGGCAGATTCTGGCGCTGATCGGACGGCAGATTTTTCCCCAAGGAACAACGCGATGATTCAGTTCACCCTTTGGGATATTCTCCGCAATCTGCTGCTGGCCACCCGCTGGACCCTGCTGCTTTCCGTCGTCTCCTTTATCGGCGGGGGTATTGTCGGGCTGGCTTTGTTGTTTCTGCGCATCTCGTCGCGCAAGACGATGCAGTATTTCGGACGCGGCTTTATCGAGTTTTTTCAGGGCACCCCGCTGCTGATGCAATTGTTCATTGCCTTTTTTGGCCTCGGCCTGTTTGGCATTGATGTTCCGGCATGGCTGGCCGCCGCTGTGGCGCTAATCTTCTGGACGGCAGCTTTTCTGGCTGAAATCTGGCGCGGCTGCGTGGAATCCGTGCCGAAAGGCCAGTGGGAAGCAGGCAAAAGCCTCGCCCTGAACTATATGCAGCAAATGCGGCTGATTATCTTGCCGCAGGCGCTGCGCATTGCCATTGCCCCCACGGCAGGCTTTTCGGTGCAGGTGGTGAAAGGCACAGCCCTCACCTCGATTATCGGCTTTGTGGAATTGTCAAAAGCGGGCGGCATTGTCACCAACGCCACCTTCCAGCCATTCATCGTCTATGGTCTGGTGGCGCTGATCTATTTTGTCATCTGCTATCCGCTGTCGCGCTATTCCAAATATCTGGAACGGAAATTTAGCGCAGCCCCGGTTGGGCATTGATCAAAACCAATTACCCTCGCCTAAACTGGGCGGGGGTCATGCCGGTGCGGGCCTTGAAATTGCGGGTAAAATGCGCCTGATCGGCAAAGCCGCAGGCAAAGGCCACGTCAATCGGCGCAAGCCCCTCTGACAATTGCCGCTGGGCGGCGCGAATACGCAAGGATGTCAGGTAGGCATGCGGGGTAATGTGATAGGCTGCGCGAAAACTGCGAATGAGATGCGCCCGGCTGCATCCCGCCTGGGTCGCAAGCCCCTCCAGACCGATGTCTTCAGCATAATGGGCATGCAGATAATCCCGCGCCCGCGCAACCGCTTCATCCTGACGTAAGGGTGAGATGGAGGGCCGAAACTGACTGTGGCGGGTAAACGTTGCCACAAGCACCGAAAGCATCCCCTCTTCCGCTTCCAAAACACCCGCATTTTGCTGCATCACCTGATGAGCGTGGTTGAAGGCGCGGGCCAAGGCCGGATCAGAAACAATCTGCTCCGGGAAAAACGGCATGCCACGAGAGGGCAGATCGGAAAGCTCCTCCAACACGTCCTGCACCATGGAGACGGAAGGATAGATCATCCGATAACGGTAGACACCGGAAACCGGAGCGCCATCATGAATTTCCTCCGGGTTGATCAGATAAAGATCACCCGGCCCGCAGACCCGCTTGCAGCCACGAATGGTCGCCAGTTTCAGCCCGGTTTCCATGGCACCAATGCCGAAATGTTCATGGGCATGGGGCGAAAACCGATGGGTGATGAAGGT
>CAJYRE010000079.1 GCA_913776675.1 Rhizobiaceae bacterium | reverse complement strand
AAAATGCGCTTCGCGGGCCAGCAGAATGTCCTCAGCGCAACGGGTCAGGTCGGCGTTGTTTTTCTCGGTCAAAAGCGGCACGGGGAAGGTGTTCCAGCCGAGGGTGTTGGAGTAGGAAAACCGCATTTCCAATCGCACGCAGACTGTGCCAATCCACACCCAATGCAGGCGCGAGGCAATCAGGGCCATGTTCCACAGCGGGGCGTCGTAGAGAGCGAATGCCTTTTCTTGAATAACGCTTTCAGCGGGTAATATGCCAACAGGCAGAAATGGTCTATTTTCGGAGCTAACGCGGGGCACTACCATGACAAGTTTTTTGCCCATGGTCTGTTCTCGAAATCGATAAGGCGTACCCGCTAACTTTTGCGCCGCAGCGTCTTTTTTGGCGGCGCGACGAGAAATCTCAACCTTCGCTAATATTTTTGAAATAGACTGGAACTTTAGCGCGGCATCCAACTCGTTTTCTTTGATCCAAAGACAGACACGCGGGGCGGCTGAAATAAACTCCTTTGAGCCATATAATGGTCGAAGGAATTGCTTTACTCCGGGTTCATTTGAAATGAGCATGCGTGCCTCATCCTGTGAGAATATGAGGTCAGATCCATAATATGGATGGTTGCCGAATTGCATTGGCGTTATTTGGCCGTTTGGGCTAGATTGAGATTGCACCTCAATGTTTGGCGCGGCAACCAAGTAAGCATTGATGTTTTCGACATCTTTGCGGACATTTTTTCCATCATTAGAAATTGAGAATAATGTACGAAATAAGCCGGGATTGTTAGTGATTCCGACGATAACAACCGTAACGCCTGCGTTGTTACTTGCTAAATTTGACCATTTTAATGATGTATGAGCAAATGAAATTTGGTGTCCAGTAGAGAAAATGGACGACCATAAAATAGGAACCTGCTGGCCCTGGCATATTGAATTTGTAGATACGAAAGCGGATACTGTCTTCGTATGTCTTCCGTAATCTGCAGCCTTCATGAACCAACCGGCGACATAGTCGAGTGATTTCCAACTTTTGGTTCGTCCTGAGAATATTCTGCCCAGATCCTCCTTTTGCTCGGTCGATTGCCACTTTGAACCCAAGTATGGCGGATTGCCACAAATATAGGTTTCGCCGCCCTCATTCTCAAAATCGATCTCGGCTTGATCTTTCGGTGCATCAAACAGGTCATCCGAGCGCACTTTGACCACGGTGCCCGTTGTGCCCCACAGGTCCAGCCAATCCAGCCTGAGCGCATTGCCGCAGGTGATCCAGTTCATCGAATCCAGCGGCAAAAATTCAGCCAGCGCTTCCTTTTGGCCGCGATAGGTCACATCGCATTGATATTCGGCAATAATCAGCGCCAGGCGGGCAATTTCAGCGGGAAAATCGCGCAACTCAATGCCGCGAAAATTTGTGAGTGGAATGTCAGTGCGCCGTGTATCTTCGCCGCGCCGTTTGTTGATTTCGGCTTCCAGCGCCCGCATCTGCTTATAGGCAATGACCAGAAAATTGCCCGAGCCGCAGGCCGGATCAAATACCCGGATTTTGGCCATGCGATTACGCAGATTTAAAAGCTTGCGAGGATTGTCGCCTGCCTCCTCAAGGCTTGCACGCAAATCATCAAGAAACAGCGGATTGAGCACTTTAAGAATATTGGGCACACTGGTGTAATGCATGCCCAGAGCGCCGCGCTCTTCATCATCGGCGACGGCCTGAATCATCGAGCCGAAAATATCAGGGTTGATCTTGGTCCAATCCAGATGGCCAATATGCACCAGATAGGTGCGTGCCATTTTGCTCAAGCGTGGCCCCTCGACACTGCCAGAAAACAGCCCGCCGTTGACATACGGAAAAGCATCGGCCCAGCGCGGCAATTTGGCGTCTTTGCGCTCTGGTATCGCCGTATTCATGGCGCGGAAAATTTCGCTGATCACCAAATGCGTGTTGGACGAATCCTTCTCGCTCATCTGGTCAACGGTCTGGGTAAACAGGCCCGTGCCGTTGAAAATATCGGTGTCTTCGGCAAAAAAGCAAAAAATCAGCCGCGCCATGAAATGGTTCATGTCAGGGCGGCGCTCGTCCGTGCTCCACGCCGGATTGTCCTTCAAAAGCTCGGTGTAAAGCCGGTTCAGTCGCCCGGTGGCCTTCACATCAAAGGCGCTCTCGCGGATTTGCTGCACCGTGCTGATGCCCGCAAGGCTTAAGAAAAAGCCAAAATGATCGGGAAAATCTGTGTAGGCACAGACGACAACATCGCCATTGATCAGGTCTTCGGCCTGAAAATCCTTGCCGTCGGTGGCCAGCACAAATTTTGCTTTGGCGCGGGTGGTGGCTGGGCTGGCTTTCAGCGCCAATAGGGTTTCCGTGACAGTGCCTTCCGGCGCGACCTTGATGTGGATATTGCTGGTTTGTAGCACGCCACCAATATCAGACTTGTTGGTGTCGTTACTGCGCAGCCGCTTAAGGGTTGTCTCCTTGGCACCAAAGGCTTGCAAAAACGCAAAAGGAAATTCCGCAGCATCGAACGGCTTCTCGGCGAGTGCCGATATTTCTTCTTCAATCTCAACCGCGTTCATGCGTTACATTCCAGTCTTATGGCCAGTTTTCTGCCGCAGTGTTTTTGAAAATGAAGTGATGGTGACACCACCAACAGCACCAATCAAACCGCCAATGCATCTCGCTGTTGGCGAAGTTTGTCGTCAAGCTCAATCACACGATAAATTCTCTCGCAGAACGCGCGATAACCTGGCCAATATTGGTCTGGGTCGTTGCGGTGTGAGAACATCGCGGGGTCCCACCAGTCGTCAAACCAGTGCATGTAGTTTGCGCGCGAGGTCAGACTTAGTGCGTGATGTTGCCCAGCTATCAAGTCATAAAAGCTCTTTTCTGGCATCAATACGCTGGACACGGTTCCCTTACGCAGCTTCCAGAGTTTTTGACAGGCCAATGCAAAATGCGCCGCATCGCGTTCTCCGCTCTTTCCCGTTTGGTCACTGAGGCTGATAAGCGTGCCGAGGACTTCACACCGGATTGAATCCTGCTGCACAACAATGGCGAGTTCACCAGCTGCCGACATGCTTCTGACCATAATGATCTTTTTCGGCTTCGCTTCAAAGAGTTTGTCAGCCAGCTCGATGCCGTAACGATGCTCTTGTGTGACGCGGAAGGGTGTGTCCACCCCTCTCTTAAGCCAGTTCGGATTGAC
>CAJYRE010000078.1 GCA_913776675.1 Rhizobiaceae bacterium | reverse complement strand
ACAGCGCTTGCATCGAAAAAGTAACATGCAAAAAAGGCCGGGAGCGATCCCGGCCTTTTTGCTGAGTCTTTGACAATAATCGTCAGGCCGCAGCGCGGGCGTTGGCGGCATCTGTATCCAGAAACCATAGAACATTGCCATGGGTCTGAAGGGCGGATGCGGGGCAATCAATGCTGAATGCGCCGCTGTGGGCGCGGTTGACGGCTTCGGCCTTTGCTGCGCCGGTTGCCAGCACAACAATTTCGCGCGCAGACAGGATGGTGCCGATTCCCATGGTGATTGCCGATTTTGGCACCTGACCATCGGCAAAAAACCGGGCGTTGGCAGCCAGCGTATCCGCATGCAGCTCCACAAGCCGGGTGCGGCTATCGATGAGTGAGCCGGGTTCGTTAAAGCCGATATGTCCGTTGCGGCCAATGCCGAGCAATTGCAGATCAATCCCGCCAGCTTCAACAATCATCGCCTCATAGCGTTCGGCTGCCGCTTCCCATGCGGTGGCGGAGGCTTCAGGCAAAAAGGTTCTGTTTTTGTCGATGTCCACATGGTCAAACAGCAGCCTGTCCATGGTGCTGCGGTAGGAGCCGGGATCGGACGGGGCAAGGCCCGCATACTCATCCAGATTGAAGGTGGTGACACCTGCAAAGCTGACCTCACCCCGCTTGAAAGCCGCGACAATATACGCAT
This sequence comes from Rhizobiaceae bacterium, assembly GCA_913776675.1. Lineage (GTDB taxonomy): Bacteria > Pseudomonadota > Alphaproteobacteria > Rhizobiales > Rhizobiaceae > Allorhizobium. The sequence goes on along the minus strand of CAJYRE010000078.1, from coordinate 3,066 downwards.
ACACCGGCTCCATGGTTGCACCGGTGGCCAATCCCAGCACAGCATGGGGCTTGGTTTTGAGCGTATTGATGATGTGCATGGCCACCGCATCGGCGGCTGCCTGAGGGGAGGGGAAGGTGTGCTGCTGGTCTGCGAATGTTTTCATGATCAACCCGTCAATCCGTCGTCATTGTCAAAGCGTGGTCATGGTTTTTCAGGCTGCGGCAATCAGGCTGCCATCAGCACGGCGCTTGGCATAGGATAAGCCGGTTTCCCCATTGAAAACATGAAAATGCGATGTTGCAGCCGCAAATTCCAGCAGATCATTTTCTGCCACGGCCACGTGGCCGGGAAGATGCACAATCGTCGCGGTACTGTTGCCCTCAATCCGACCATAGACATAGGTTTCTGTGCCCACGCTTTCGGCGTAATCAGCACGGAAACGGAACGTGTGATCGTGTTGAGCCGATTCGGATGCCAGATGAATATGGTTGGGACGCAGCCCAAGCGACACTGTCTGACCGACCGCGGCTGACGTGCCATCAACAGGGACGTTCACCAACCCCAGCCCCGGCACGTCGATGCCGAGCAATTCAGGCGCGACGGACCGAATGGTGCCCTCATAAAAATTCATCTGTGGGGAGCCAATAAAGCCTGCAACAAATTTATTGGCTGGAAAATCAAACAGCTCCAGCGGTGCGCCGAATTGCTCCAGATTGCCGCCGTTGAGAACGGCAATGCGGTCTGCCATGGTCATGGCTTCAATCTGGTCGTGGGTTACATACACCATGGTGGCACCCAGCCGCTTGTGCAGGCGGCTGATTTCGCCACGGGTCTGTACGCGCAGCGCGGCATCCAGGTTGGAGAGTGGCTCATCAAACAGGAAAATCTTGGGATCGCGCACAATGGCGCGGCCAATGGCCACACGCTGCCGCTGACCGCCGGAAAGCTGTTTGGGGCGGCGATCCAGCAAAGGTTCAATCGCCAACATCCGGGCCGCTTCCGCCACTCTGGCATCGATGTCCTGCTTGCTGAGCGAGAGATTTTCAAGGCCAAAAGAGAGGTTCTTGCGCACGGTCATATGCGGATAAAGAGCATAGGACTGAAACACCATGGCAATGCCGCGATCACCCGGTTGCTGGGTGGTAACATCTTCATCACCAATCAGGATTTTGCCGCCAGATGTGGTTTCCAAACCGGCGATGATTCGCAACAAGGTTGATTTGCCGCAGCCGGATGGACCAACCAGCACCACAAACTCACCATCCTTGACCGCAAGGTCAATCCCGTGAAGTATGGGGTGCGCGCCATATTGCTTGACCACGCCCTGAAGCGTTAGACCTGCCATTGTCTGTTCCCTTTGTTGGTTCGCTTCGTCGCACACAAATGGCGCAAAGCCAATTCATGATGCACTCTGCGTATTTCAGCATAGTTCGTCAAGGTGCCGAACATAAAAATTGAGTGACAGAGATTTATCGCAATGGAATATCCAGAACACGCTTGACACGTGCATTTTCTCATATTTAATTCGTCTTGGTACCGAACAAATTCAGGCAGGCATTGAATTCCGGTCGCAGCTTTGGCCCGGGCATTCAGTGGAACACGGTTCAACAAGGACTTTTGACCTTGGCAAAAAGGGGAATCTCATGAATATTTTCAAGTGGATGGGGAGTGCCGCGCTGGCCGCTTCCGTGATGGTGTCAAGCGTTCACGCAGCCCAGCTTAAAGTTCTGTGGTATGTGGATGATGACGCGCAGGAAGCAGTGGTTCGCAGCATGTTGGACCAATATACGGCTGCGCATCCAGAAACCACCTTCAGCCTGCAAATCACGCCTTACAGCGGCATGATTCAGAAGTTCCAACAGTTTGCCGCCTCCGGCATCATGCCGGATATTGCCCTGACATCCTCCATGGAGCCGGTCATTCGTCCTTTCCTGGTGGATTTCAACAAGGAAATCGGCCCGGACTGGATCAATGATTTCGTCAAGGGCTGGGCCGATGGTGCCCGCCTGGATAACAAAGTGATTGCTGCGCCGCTGGATGTGACATCCACAGGCATGTTCTTCAATGTCGATGCCTTCAAAAAGGCTGGGGTTGAAATCCCGTCTCAGGAAAAGGGCTGGACCTGGGAAGAGCTTGTGCCCAAGCTGAAGGAAGTGGCCCAGAAATCCGGTACGCGCTATCCGCTGGTCTGGGATGTGTCCGCCAGCCGCTGGATTGTGCATCAATTCCAGTATGGCAACCACATCTTCTCTGAAACCGCACCTGTGAAAGTGGTGATGGATGATGCCAAGTGGACCAAATCGCTGGATGACTTCATCGCGCTTGGCAAATCTGCCATGCCGCCGGGCCTGTGGAGCGGTGCAAGCTCCGACAATCCCAAGGAACTGTTCATGGGCGGTCAGGCGGTTGCCTACATGTCCGGTAGCTGGCAGATTCCAACGCTGGCCACCAAGGCAAGCTTCAAATGGCAGGCTGGCCCAACCCCTTACGGAACTGTTCGCTCATCGATCTACGGTGGCGATTATCTGGTTGCCTTCAACACCAGCCCGAACCTGAAAGAAGCTGTATCCTTCATCAAGTGGATCACCGCGCCCAAGGCGCAGGCTGATTTTGCCAAGAAGATGGGCGTTATTCCGGCCAATCTGAAGGCTGAAACGGTGGACTATGGCAACACCATGGCCTCGGATGCCGTCAAGACCATGCAGGGTGAGCTGAACGCCAGCCCGGTTTATGCTGCCACCGATCAGGCATGGCCGCAGATGCAGGCTGTGTGGGGGCCCATCAAGACGGCTGTAACGCAGGCTGTCGCGGGCCAGATCACCTCTGCCGAGGCCATTGCCCAGATCCACAAGGCTGCACAGGCTTCTGTTGAGGCGCAGCAGTGAGCGCGACCTTACCACCATCAAAGGCGACGACCGCAGGGTCGTCGTCTTCCCCTTGGCGGACGCTCAGGCGTCTGTCTTGGCCGTATTTTCTGATGCTGCCCACCATGGCGCTGATTGTGGCCTTCTCGCTCTATCCGTTGTTGCAAGGCTTTTACATGTCCTTCTTCAAACGGGGCGTGGTGGTGTTGCCGCAGGTACA
>CAJYRE010000077.1 GCA_913776675.1 Rhizobiaceae bacterium | reverse complement strand
ACCACAACGCCGGGAAGCGAGCCGACATAATAATGGCAAGCTTCCAGAAGCCGTTGGAAGCGACCCGGCGCGCGCACCGACAGCCATGCCATGGGCGCTGCTGTCAGCATGGCAAGCACACCCCCGGCAACGGACAGAATGATGGTTTGCACAAAGGCATTGCCAACCGTATCCATCCGCCAGATGCCGGCTCCACCGATATAAAGCCAGCGCAGCAGGGTGAAAATCGGTACCCCAAGCGCCAGAATAATGACAACGGTGGGCAGCAGTACGGCGGGGATGAGGTAAAATCCAAGCGCCTGCCGTTGGGCTGGCCGAATGGAGCCGGAACCGACCCGCGCATAGCGCTCTTGGCCGCGCAACAGACTATCCATTCCCAGCAGCACAATGCAGCACAGCACCAGCACGCCACTGAGCATATTGGCCGCTGTGCTGTTATAAGCAGACTGGAACTGATCCACAATGGCCGTTGCGAAGGTATCAAACCGGATCATGACATACAGGCCATATTCGGACAGCAGGTGCAGCGCCACCAGCAGGCCACCCGCTAGAATGGCCAGACGCAATTGCGGCAACACAACCCGGAAAAACACCTGCCATGGTCCAAGGCCCAAGGAGGCAGCCGCATCTTCAATGGCCGGGTCCAGACGCCGCAAGGTCGCAGCAACGGGCAGATAGACAAACGGAAAATAGGCGATCACGGAAATGAACACCGCGCTCCAAAGCCCGTGCATTCCCGGCTCAACCCCAATCCAGGCATAGCTATGCACAAAAGCTGGCACAGCCAGCGGCGTGATCATCAGCCAGGACCACAGATTGGGCCATGGCAGCGTGGTGCGCTCGATCAACCATGCCAGCGTTACGGTCAGGGCAATGGTGATGGGCAGGGTGGTGACTTCCAGCAAAATGGTGTTGATCAGCAGATCACCAACCCGCGCTCTGAAGACGAGTTGCACCACCGTCTGCCAGCCCACATCAATGGTGATCCAGATGATAAAACCCAGCGGCACAAGGCTGACGATAGCAACAAGGCTGGCCATGAAAAGCAGGCCGATATGAGAGGTTGGCCTGCGAAAGCGATGCTTTGCGTCAGCCTTGTCATATCTTTGCGCGCTGTGCGTCGTTTGCCTGTTATCTTGCAGCAAGATTGCCTGATCACTTTGAGTTCTGCGCATGTCCAGAGGCAGAAGCGCGATATATTTTGCCGAAATTGCTCTATGCCTTTCTTGAGAAAAAGACAATAGTTTCAGCATGAGGCAAGGCGTCACTTTTGTGATCCATGCCCGCTGCATGATGCAGCGGGCATGGATGGATGATCAGAGGATGCCAGCAGCGGTCATCATCTCCGTTACCTTTTTGTTGTTCAGGTTGGTTGGCTCCACTTTGGGGGCGTCCAGATCTTTGAGGGGAACCAATTTGGCATTGGAGGCGGCACCGTTCGCCACCGCATATTCATAGGAGGCGCCATCCTTGAGGATCGCCTGGCCTGCGGGGCCGGTGATGAACTTCAGAAATGCCTGCGCATCCTTCATATGCTGGGTGGACTTGATGATGCCACCGCCGGAAATGCTCACAAACGCGCCGGGGTCCTGATGCTTGAAGTAGTGCAGGGCAACGTTCTTGCTGTTTTCGCCAGTCTTGGCCTGATCGCCAAACCAGTAATAATGATAGATCACAGCGCCCTGAACTTCGCCAGCATTCACCGCCTTCATGGCAACACTGTTGCCTTTGTAGAATGTGGCATTTTCCTTGAGACCTTTCAGCCACTTGGCCGTAGCTTCCTCGCCCTTCAGCTCCAGAAGGGCGCTGACAATGGCCTGAAAATCAGCACCAGAAGGTGATGCAGCCCAGCGGCCCTTCCAGGCCGGATCAGCAAGATCGAGAAGGGATTTGGGCAGTTTGTCTTCGCTCAGTTTGGTCTTGTCATAGGCAAAAACGGTTGAGCGTGCAGCAATGCCAATCCAGTGACCGTTGGCAGGCCGGAATTCGGCGGGCACCTGTGCCAGTGTTTCCTTGTCAACCGGCGCAAAAAGACCCGCGTTATCAACCAGCGCCATGGCCGGGGAGTTTTCCGTCAGAAAGACGTCAGCAGGTGATGCTTCGCCTTCTTGCACAAGCTGATTGGCAAACTGCATGTCGCTGCCCTGACGCACTGTAACCTTGATGCCGGTGGCTTTGGTAAAGGCATCTGTCCATTCACGGGTCAGGTTCTCATGCTGAGCGTTGTACACAACCAGACCTTCACCATCTGCTGCAAAGGCAGAGGAAGCGGTGCTTGCGGCCAGAAGGGCAGCGAGAGCAACAAGGGTTTTTGCGCCACGAATGCGGGAAGCTTTCAAGTCTATCTCCTGTCAAGGTCACTTGGACTGTTCTCTCGATAAATAATATGAGTTAACAAGTCAAGTTCAATGCCAGAATTGAAGTATCCTTCATTGTTTAGGGCATGTTGGCTGCCGTAATGGGCGTTATGGCCGCGGCTCCATCACTGAGTGTGCCGGAACCGTTGCGAACCACCACTGCATTGGAAGCCAGATTCAACCCCGCAGCCTTAAAGGCTGCCAGCAACCGCTTGATGCCCTCTCGCTTGATAATACTGGGGTTTCCGGGGCGAGAGGTGAATTTGAAACGGATGACGATGGAGTTTTCGGTGACTTCCTGAATGCCTTGCATTTTCAGCGGAATGAGGAATTCATGGCCAAATTCTGGATCGTCCAGCATGGCCAGTCCTACTTTTTTAGCGGTGCGCCGAATGGTTTCCAGCTCTGCATCGCGGTCAAACCGCAGCTCGAATTTCACGGTTCCCCAGTCACGGCTGAAGTTGGTGACGGCGGCAATCTGGCCAAAGGGAACCGTGTGAATTGGTCCGTTCTGATGTCGCAACCGCACAGAACGTAGAGAAATCTGCTCGACCGTGCCTTTCAATTTGCCGGTATCGACATATTCGCCAATGCGAAACGCATCTTCCGCCAGAAAAAAGATACCTGAGACAACATCTTTCACCAGCGTTTGCGAGCCAAAGGACAATGCCAGACCCAGCACACCAAAGCCAGCCAGCAGGGGTGAAACATTGACATCCAGCGATGCCAGCGTGACGAGAACGGCAATCGAGACAACGGCGCTCAAAACCAGATTGCGCACCACGGGTAACACCGTGGAAAGACGGCTTCCAGCCGTGTGCAGCGGTTGATCATCCTGTCCGGGAAGCTTGATATTATTGCTGGGAGAGATGGCATCAAAATATTTCCATAAAAAGCTGCAGAAAAACCAGCTACAGATGACGGCGATGCCAAATTGCTGAAGATGCTGCATCCACGAAGTCGTTGGCATTCCGGCGCTTTCCAGAAGCGGTTGCCATAGAATGATGGTCAGCTTCAGACCCATAATCCAGCAGGCTCCGGCAAAGGGAATGCGCAGTGCCCAGAGCAGAACGGAATGAAAGCCAGCTCCCGAAAGGGCGGCGCGCCGATTGCCCAGCAGACGGAACAGCGCTGAAAAGCCCCTGCCCAGAATGGGCATCAGCAGAAACACCAACTGGCTGACACCGGCAACCCGCGACCAGATGATGTTTTGTGATGTGCCGGTGACCAGAAAACCCAACAGCCAGATCAGGATGGCAGACAAGCTATAGAAATAGACGGTTGCCGTGCCGGCTGCACGGGCAAGGCCCTTGGCATCCCGCCCGGCAAAGGCTCCGGCAATGTCTTTGTGACCAACAATCAGCCAGACCAGCTTGTAAACTGTGACAATGGTGGAGCTGAGAAACAGCCATCCATCTGTGGCCATGGGGTCCAGTCCACGGGTGTCGGCAAGCCTGAGCGAGGCGCTGATCAGTCCCGAGAGAAGACCCAATCCGATCGTCATGCCCAGATGCCAGCGCGGATTGTCAATATCAAGCAAGGGACCGGATGGACCATTGTGATAGAATAACAATCGGCCTGCTGTGGCAAAGGTTGCCGTGATTGACAGGGTTTGCACCAGCGCACCCGCCACTTCGCGTGTGAAGGTGCCATGCGCCAAAGACATATGGATGCTGCCGCGGCTGATGGCCAGAAAAATCGCCAGCGCGGCAAGATCGCCCAGCAGGCGCAACCCGGCAATCCATGCCTTGGCCAAGGGCTCGTTATCGGATTTGAAATGCCGCGACAGACGCGCAAAGATGAAAAGAACAGCCGATGCAGCGACCAGACCGGCCAAAATGGCAATGGCGGCTGTATCGCCCAGATCTTTCATGCCCGGGTCTTCTTGCGAGAGTGCTTGCCAACTGTTGTGAAAGGCAGTGGGCAGGCCATAGAGCCCGGTCAGGGCAATTGTTCCACCGCGCACCAATGTCGCCAGTATATCACTGTAGGCCGACATCATCATGTCGCTATCCATCATGGGGGCATCGGTGGTGGATGGCGTTGTGGCTGATGTTGACGGGGCGGTCCATTCCACCAGCACAGGTTTGCCCTGCTGTTTGGCGGCATCCAGTGCCTTTTGCACATCGCCCGCAGATTGATTGGTGCCAATCTGAAGCTTGACCGGTTGATCGGCCGCCATGGTCGATGATGGCATAAGCCCAATTATTGCAGAAATGGCGAAAACTGTCAGGACTGTGATGACATGAAACATCGAGCGTGAATGGCCGTCCATCTTGCTTCCTTATTCCCGTAAACGCATGAAATGTCGCCATGGTATGCGATTTCTTCGGTTTGAATGATCATTGCATACAACAAAGGCGTGGCGTTCACTAGAGACCGCATGGTTGAACGTGAGGCATGATTTAAGGTGTATAATTCTGTTTTTATTTTCTTTTTCGCTATCGCTGAAGTTTTCTTCTCCTCTGTGGACATCGCAAGGATGTGGCAAAAATAGCACGGAGTCCCGGTGACTGAACAAATGTCAGGAAATGGGGTTGGCTTCCAAAGTACAACGCCCTACACTCAACCCATCTTCAACACACATTCAGGGGAGGTTCGCATGGCATATTTTTCAAACTTCCCCGTAGCATCAGCAGATTTTGGCGCATCCGCCCGGTTTGCCGATATGCGACGACTGGCTGCATAAACAGCCTGAGATGTGCTGATTGTTGGTCACGGACGTGACAAACTTTCCTTTGTAATTTGACACACTATACCGAGCCCGTCTCTGGCTGCCCGGTTTTCCCTTATCTCTTTCGTGAGGCCGGCTTTTGCCGGAAATCGATGATGTTTTCAGGAAAAAAGACCCGTCGCACCGGGGCGTTTCGCAGTGTTTTTGGTTTTTGTTGGCAGCATTGGAAGCGTCAGCCCATTCGTGTTGCGATTATGATTGTTGCCGTGTTGCTGTCGACACTGGCGGATGTTCTTACACCCTTGTTTTCAGGACGACTGGTGGATGCAGTGGTCACGGGAAATGCAGGCGATGCTGCGGCCTGGAACAATGCCATCATGGCGTTTGTCTGGCTGATAACGCTTTCCGTCAGTGCGGTTGCACTGCGGCATTTGACCTTTACCACGATTATTGGTTTTACGCTGCGCAGCATGGCCGATATGGCGGAAGATGCCTTTTTCCGTATCCAGCGGTTTTCCAGTGATTGGCATGCCAATAGCTTTGCCGGTTCCACAGTGCGTAAGGCAACGCGCGGCATGTGGGCGCTGGATCTGTTGAATGATACGGTTTTTGTGGCGCTGTTTCCCTCGGTGGTGATGCTGACTGGCTCAACCATTCTGATGGCATGGCACTGGCCGCTGATGGGCCTGCTTGTCGGCATTGGTTCTGTGCTGTTTCTGGTGTTCACAGCTACGATGGCCTTGGGGTATGTTGCGCCCATGGCCAGTTTGGCCAATAGCTGGGATACCCGTCTTGGCGGCGCGCTGGCTGATGCCGTGACCTGCAATGCGGTGGTCAAGGCCTTTGGCGCAGAAGCGCGTGAAGATGAGCGCATTGCCCGCGTGGTGAACAAATGGCAGGACCGCACCAGTCGCACCTGGACGCGTGGCACATTGAATGGCACATCGCAAGCGGCCTTGCTGACCATTCTGCGTGCCTGTGTCTTGGGCTTGGCGCTCTGGCTTTGGTCCACAGGCCGGGCCAGTGCCGGTGACATCACCTTTGTGCTGACGGCCTTTTTCATTCTTCAAGGTTATCTGAGAGAAGTGGGCATGCATATCCGCAACCTTCAGAGATCGGTGAACGATATGGAAGAACTTGTCTGGTTGCATGACCAGCCGCTTGGCATTGAAGATGTTCCGGGCGCACGACCTATTCGCATTGAGGAAGGGCGTATTGAGTTCGACCGTGTTACCTTTCACTATGGTCGGCACACTGCGGCGCTTTATCGGGATTTTTCGGTCACGATCAAACCCGGCGAACGGGTGGGTCTGGTAGGACATTCCGGCTCGGGCAAAACCACGTTCGTCAAGCTCATTCAACGGCTGCATGATGTGAATGGCGGTGTGATCCGCATTGATGGGCAGGATATTTCGCTGACGCAACAGGCGACCTTGCGCCGACAGATTGCGATTGTTCAGCAGGAACCCATTCTGTTCCATCGAACATTGGCGGAAAATATTGCCTATGCCAGACCCGGAGCCACTGCGCGTGAAATCGAAAATGCCGCAAGGCTGGCCAGTGCGCATGGCTTTATTGAGGCTTTGCCCAAGGGCTATGCCACCATGGTGGGTGAGCGCGGCGTCAAGCTGTCCGGCGGTGAGCGTCAGCGTATTGCCATTGCACGGGCATTTCTGGCCGATGCACCGATTCTGATTTTGGATGAAGCAACCTCCAGCCTCGATTCAGAATCGGAAATGCTGATCCAGCAGGCCATGGAGCGGTTGATGCAAGGCAGAACCACGCTGGTGGTTGCGCATCGGCTGTCCACGGTGCGGTCACTGGATCGGTTGCTGGTGTTTGATCACGGCAAGATTGCGGAAGAGGGCACCCATGACAGCCTGATCCGCTTGAATGGTGGCATCTATCGCGGTCTGTTTGAACGGCAAGCGCTTGAACTGACCAAGGGGTTGATCATCGGTGAGTAAGGCAGATCGCAAAATGCCTGATTGTATCGTTCCAAACATAAAAGGCCGGGATTGCTCCCGGCCCTTTTTGATAATCAGGCTTGCTTTTCCGCAACCTGCTTGCTGGCCTTGCGGTGGCGGGTGCGCCAGTCACCAAGGAACAGCAGGATGGGTGCTGCGATAAACACCGACGAAATAGCCGCCACCACAATGCCGAACACCATGGGAACAGCAAAGCTGGACACGGCGCTGCCACCCCAGATGGCCATGGGCAGAAGCGCCAGAAAGGCTGTGGCCGACGTGTAAATACTGCGGGCTAGCGTCTCGTTGATCGACAAGTCGATAATGTCACGCAGCGGCATGGATTTATAAAGCCGCATGTTTTCACGCATGCGGTCATAGACCACCACTTTGTCATTCACCGAATAGCCCACCAGCGTCAGCAGGGCCGCAATGGCCGTCAGGTTGAAATCCATGCCGGTGATGGCAAAGAAGCCGACTGTTTTGGTAACGTCCAGCACGAGTGTCACGATGGCACCCACCGCAAACGGCCATTCAAACCGCATCCAGATGTAAGCCATCATGGCAAGGCTGGCCAGCAGCACAGACAGGAAGCCTGCGGTGGCCAATTCGCCACTCACCTTGGGGCCAACAACTTCTGTTTTCTGCACGGTGGCGGCACTATCAATTTTTGTCAGCTCTGTGCGCAGTTTTTCAACCGCCGCCGTCTGGGCTTCCTCACCGCCGGGCTGACGCTCAACGCGCAGCAGGAAGTGCTTCGGATCGCCAAACTGTTGCAAGCCAACCTCGCCAAGGCCAAGGCTTTCCAACCCATGGCGGAAGGTGGCCAGATCTGCCGGTTGCTGGGTGGAAACCTCCATCTGAATACCGCCCTTGAAATCCACGCCGTAATTCAAACCGGGCGTGAAGAACAAGACCAAGGAGGCAATCGAGAGCAGGGCAGACAGGCCAATACCAAAATACCGCGCATTCATGAAACGGATTTTGGTTCCCTCCGGCACCATGCGGATGGGCAGCAGAGATTTGATCTCCAGCGTTTTCAGCTTCATGCGGTTGACCAAGGCAATCATGACCACTTTCACGATGGAAACTGCTGTGAAGAGCGAAATCACAATGCCCAGACCCATGGTGACGGCAAAGCCACGCACGGGGCCGGAGCCGAACCAGAACAGCAAAACCGTGGCAATCAGCGCGGTGACGTTACTGTCGATAATCGTGGAATAGGCGCGGCTAAAGCCCGCATCCAGTGCGGCCATTGCCGAGCGGCCCTTGCGGGTTTCTTCCCGAATGCGTTCGTTGATCAACACGTTGGCATCCACGGCAAGACCAATGCCCAGCACGATACCGGCAATACCCGGAAGGGTAAGGGTGGCTCCCAAAAGTGTGAGGCCAGCAAATGTCAGCACAACGTTCAAGGCAAGTGCCAGATTGGCCAGCAAGCCCCATGCGCCATAGAGGAAGAACATGAAGGTGATGACCAGTCCGAAGCCGATGACACCGGTCATAATGCCGACGGAAATCGCATCTGCACCAAGGTCGGCACCCACGGTTCTTTCTTCCACAACGGTCAGCTTGGCGGGCAGGGCACCCGCACGCAACAAGGCTGCCAGATCGTTGGCCGATTGAACAGTGAAATTGCCCGAAATCTGCCCGGCCCCGCCGGTAATCGGCTCATTGATCACCGGCGCACTCAGCACCTTGTTATCCAGCACGATTGCAAAAGGCTTGCCCACATTGGCGCGGGTAATATCAGCAAAACGCTGGGCACCTGTTGTGTCAAAGCGGAAGGACACAACAGGCTCATTGTTGTTCTGGTTGAAGCTCACACGCGCATCGGTCAGATGATCACCGGACAATGCCGGGCGTGATACGATCTGATATTGCTGACCACGGTCATCCGAAACGGTTTCTGTGCCCGCGGGTGTCGCGCCATCAGGTGTCGGTTCAGCCATCAGGTGGAAGCTCATTTTGGCGGTTGAGCCAAGCAAATCCCGCAGACGCTTGGGGTCTTGCACGCCGGGAAGCTGAACAACCACACGGTCGGAACCGGCTCTCTGAATGGTTGGTTCGGCCACGCCGACCTGATCCACACGCTTACGGATAATTTCAAGGCTCTGGTCCACCGCAGCCGTCACTCTGTCTGCCAGGCCGGCATCGGTGAGAGACATGGTGATTTGTGCCCCATTGCCCGCAATGGACAAATCGGAGCTGCCTGTCACGCCCACGGAGGTTGCCAATTTTTGCAGGGCCGTGATGGCGGCTGGCCGCTGGGCTTCGTCTGTCAGGGTAATCAGCAATTGCTTGTTGGCCTGCCGCACAGAGGTAAACGGGATGCTGGCTTGATTAAGGGCCTGGCGCGAATCCTGCATCAATGTCTGCAGGCGCTCCTTGACCAGATCAGCCGAGTCGACTTCAAGCACGAGATACGATCCGCCGCGAAGATCAAGCCCCAGCGAAACACGGTTGTGGGGAAGCCAGGATGGCATTTTATCCAGAGTGGACTGCGACAAAACATTGGGCAGGGCCGTTAACAGGCCAAGCAATATAACAATCGCATAGGTGGCCAGAAGCCAACGTGAGGTTCTCATTTTTATATGTCCAGAGATGGTCACGACCACGACGTGCAGAACGGACTCTGACGGAATGGCATGGCCGCGAGAAAAAACGAGGCCTGCTGGTGAAGCACGCCGTTCAAGAATCAGGAGAAATCAGCAGGTGGTGCCCGTGGCTGTTTGTTGCCGCGCGAAAAAGCCATACCCTGCACGGCAGACAATGGCCAATGTGTGCTGACAGACAGCGATACCATGCCTGGATCAACAACAGCAACAACAAGAAAGGGCGTATTGTCCGGAGGTGTTCCGCCTTTGCCCTCATCTCTGTCTGCATCACGCAAGTGCTTGTTGTCATTACGCGCCATGGGCTGCGCAGTGGCGCGTAAAGCACTGAAATCAACCTCATCCTTGATATGGATGGGGCCAAAGCTGGGCGTGGTCAAAACAGGGAAAACGAAGAAGCTGGCAATGGCAACCATCAAAGCCATAGACATCACAATTGCGCCATAGGTCGATGCCTGGCGCACTTGATACCTCATATAAGGCTTTGATCCGTTCATTTTCATAGGTTTCGGTTAACACGTCTTGAATATGGTTGTCGACAGCCCTTTGTGCCATTTTCTCTTGGGATACTGTCTTGCAAATGAAACCTGAGAGGAGAAAGAATTGACTTTGTGATCCGCTCTTGAGTCGCGGATACTGGGTTCGGTATCATTGATGAAAACCTATCTGAAAGTGCTTGCGCATCGGGATCGAACAGAGGCAAGTGATCGTCATCTGGCATTTTATCTGACGTTTATTGCCGGTGCGGCCAATGCTGGCGGCTTTATGGCTGTGCATCAATATACGTCGCATATGTCCGGCGTTGTTTCATCGTTGGCCGATAATCTGGTGCTGGGTGAGGTGGAATTGCTGCTTGCCGGGCTGACCGCTCTGGTTTTCTTCCTGTTTGGTGCAGGTGTGTCGGCCATTTTGATTAATTGGGGCCGCAGACGCAATTTGCGTTCGATTTACGCATTGCCTCTTGCGCTGGAGGCCTGCCTTTTACTGCTGTTCGCATTGTCAGGCATGCTTGGCCCCATTGGGCATGGTTTGACATTTCTGATTATTGCCCTGCTCTGCTTCGTCATGGGGCTTCAGAATGCAATTATTACCAAACTTTCTGGCGCGCGCATCCGCACAACGCACGTCACAGGATTGGTAACAGATACAGGTATTGAGCTGGGAAAGCTGTTCTATTGGAACAGCCGTCAGCAAACAGAACAAGGTTTTGCGCCGGTACAGGCTGATATGGCCAAACTCTGGCTGCTTGCCCGCATGGTGGGGCTCTTTTTTCTGGGCGGCGTGACGGGAGCTATCCTTTTTCAGCGGATTGGCATATCCGCTGCGATTTTTCTGGCTATTCCCGTTGCGATTCTGGCGCTGTTTCCCCTGCTTGAAGATTATCGGGCCCGGTATGGCAATAATGATGGCGAAGATTGAGGCTGGTGGTCATTCAGAATATCATGTTGTTTTTTAAAACGTTTTGTTGCGCAATGGTTCGTCGGCAAAAGGAAATCCAAAGAGTTTCTCACCATTCTGCCGTTATGCTGTTGACCTTGCCATCGCGCTGATTATAAAGCGAAACAGAAATCGATACCAAACCATATCGATTCAGGCTGTTACAGGCCTCAGACGGAAGAGTGTCCGAGTGGTTTAAGGAACCGGTCTTGAAAACCGGCGTGCGGGAGACCGTACCGTGGGTTCGAATCCCACCTCTTCCGCCAATTTTAAATTCCCTATTGTCCGTCAACGTCCAAAACGCCTTGAATATCAGGGTGTATGTGTGCTTTTAGAGTGCGCCATCGTTCACGGTTGCGCCCATGTATCCCGACATTTTGGGGGTAGAATTGGGGGTACGTGAAAAAATGGTGGGGGTATCGATGAGGGCGACACATGCTGACCGACACGCAAATCAAAAAGGCGAAAACCACCGAGAAGGCTTACAAGATTTCTGATAGTGGCGGGCTGTATTTGCAGATCTCGGCATCTGGCTCGAAATTGTGGCGGCTGAAATATCGCATCGATGGCAAGGAGAAACTTCTGGCTCTCGGCGCTTATCCTGACGTGTCGCTTGCCGATGCTAGAGCCGCGCGGGACAAAGCCAAAACAGAACTACGAGAGGGTAAAGACCCTGCCGTGGTGAAGAAGATGAATAAGTTCGCTCGCAATCAAGCAGCCGTCAACACTTTCGAGCAATTGGCGCGGGAGTGGTACGCATTGCAGAAGCCGCAATGGGTTGAACGTCATGCGGCAGACGTCATCGAAAGCCTTGAGAAAGAAGTCTTCCCACACATTGGCGCAAGGCCAATCAGCGATTTGAACCCGACGGACATCTTGCCCGTACTCAGATTGATCGAACAACGTGGTGCTGTCGAAACTGCGCGGCGGGTGCGCCAGCGCATCTCGGCTGTTTTTGTGTATG
This sequence comes from Rhizobiaceae bacterium, assembly GCA_913776675.1. Lineage (GTDB taxonomy): Bacteria > Pseudomonadota > Alphaproteobacteria > Rhizobiales > Rhizobiaceae > Allorhizobium. The sequence continues at coordinate 1,063 of CAJYRE010000077.1, read as the reverse complement.
GTATTGCTACCGGCAGGGCGGGTGACGACCCAGCAGCGACTGTGCAAAAGGCAATGTCTCCCGTAAAAAAAGGCAGGCAGCCAGCTATCATTGACCTTGAAGCAGCGAAGTATATGCTGACAGCTTCCATGGAAGCACCGGCCCACCTAGTCACCAAATTGGCACTGCGCATTCTTGCACTCACAGCAGTTCGACCTGGCACCTTGATCACCACACCATGGTTCGAGTGGGATGACGCATCATTGGCGCAAGGCCTCTGGCAAATTCCAGCCGAACGAATGAAGCTGCGGCTGCAATATAAGAATGACGAGAGCCGTGATCATATCGTCCCGCTGGCCCGCCAGACCGTGGAAGCAATCCAGACACTCAAGCGCCTGACAGGTCGCGGTCCTATGGCTTTGCCCAACACTCGACACGCGCATAAACCAATGTCCGAAAATGCTATCGGCTATCTGCTTAATCGTGCTGGCTATCATCATAAGCATGTGCCTCACGGCTGGCGGGCAACTTTCAGCTCGGTGATGAATGAGCGGTTCCCGGCAGACCGCCCGATCATTGATTTGATGCTGGCACACACCCCGAAAGATAAAGTTGAGGCAGCCTATAACCGTGCGAAGCATTTGGAGCGGCGAATCGAGCTGGCGCAAATCTGGGCCGATCTCATTTTGGATGGTGCGCCGTCTGCGAGTGAGTTGCTTTCAGGACCAAGAAAAATTCTTACGTGAAAAAAACTAGGCCTGCCCCTGTTTTTGCGATGGGCAGGCCCTTGAGCCCCTTTCGGGTATAAAACCCTCGGAAACTGACGTGATCAAAACAGCGGTAGCACTGTTTGAATGATCTCATCGAAATATGTTGCCGTAGGCCTTATGAGTAGATTTTTCGCGGCAGTATTTGGCTCTTGATAGACAATTCTCACCCGATCCCCTTCCTTCGCCTTGAGGCGAAAATAGATGATTTCCTCATCAGCGTAGATGGCCGTGACATATTCGATTTTAATAGAACCCAAGTGCTGGTTAGCCCGGTTAGTCATCTCTAACAACAATTCAGACTTAGAGTGGGAGCG
>CAJYRE010000076.1 GCA_913776675.1 Rhizobiaceae bacterium | reverse complement strand
CACGACCTGTAACACTCTTTCCCTACACGACGCTCTTCCGATCTGCCTGCATCACCGACCTGATGGTCAAGGAAGGCCTGATCAACCTCGACTTCGCTGACGTTCGCTCGGTGATGCGTGAGATGGGTCGCGCCATGATGGGCACCGGCGAAGCGTCCGGCCCAGGTCGTGCGCTTCAGGCTGCGGAAGCGGCCATTGCCAACCCGCTGCTGGACGAAACCTCGATGAAGGGCGCGCAGGGCCTGCTGATCTCCATCACGGGTGGCCGCGACCTGACGTTGTTCGAAGTCGACGAAGCTGCCACCCGTATCCGCGAAGAAGTGGATGCCGATGCCAACATCATCCTCGGCGCGACCTTCGACGAAGCGCTGGAAGGCCTCATCCGCGTGTCTGTTGTGGCCACTGGTATCGATCGTGCGGCCAATGCTCTGGAAGCCCGTGGCGCTGAAATGCGCACCATGGCTGCCAAGCCGCTGGTTCGTTCGGCTGCTGCTTTTGCGCCAGCCCCTGCTGCTCCGGCTCCAGCCCCTGTTGCACAGCCAGCCCCTGTTGCAGCGGCTCCAATGGCTGCCGCTCAGCCAGCTCGGGATGCGATTGCAGATCAGATTCGTGCAGCGGAAGCCGCACTGGAGCGTGAACTGGAAATTGCTCTGGCCCGTCAGGATGCTGCTGCACAAGCTGCCGCACCCGTTGTTGCTCCGCAGCCTGTTGCCGCGGCCCCGGTTGACGATTTCCGCCCACAGAGCAAGCTGTTTTCATCGTTTGCAGCGCCTGAGCAGCCTGTTGTTCGTGCGCCAGCACCGCAGCCTGCTCCAGCACCGGTTCAGCAGCCAGCCCCTTCGGTTTTCCGTCAGGAGCCTGTTGCTCCCGTGATGCGTCAGCCAGAGCCGGTTCGTATGCCGAAGGTGGAAGACTTCTCGCCAGTTGTTCAGGCTGAAATGGAGCATCGCAATCATCCCGCTGCTGCACAGGTAACGGAAGATCGTGGCCCGATGGGTCTGTTGCGTCGCATCACCTCGTCACTGGGTCGTCAGGATGATGCCGATGTGGCTCCAGCCGCACCGGCTGCTGCCCCACAGCAGCGTCGCCCGCTGTCACCGGAAGCCAGTGTCTATGCGCCACGCCGTGGTAATCTGGACGATCAGGGTCGTCAGGTGCCTCAGACTCGTGCATCGCATGATGACGATCAGCTTGAGATTCCTGCCTTCTTGCGGCGTCAGTCGAACTGATCGGTTCAATAATTCACAGATTTTTAAACCCGGGTTTGCTAAACCCGGGTTTTTTCGTGTGAGAAATCCTCTGTAATCCACAGATTTATTGAGGTTTTCGGGAACCGGTGACTTCGTAACAATCCGAAAGAAACATTGATTTGGAATGTGAGGATTCAAACCGTATACCCCAATCAAGAGAGTGAACCTGTGCCGTCTCACAATGGGATTGGTTGCGGTTTTCAAAAAAGAGCGGCCCGTGTGTTGTGTTTTCGGGCTTTTCGTAATGTGAAAGGTAAATGTCCATGGCAATCGGTTTGTTGAGCTTCCAGACCACGCTTGCTCGACCAGCGACCCTGAAGGGTATTGGTGTGCATTCTGGTCAGCCTGTGACCATGAGCTTTTTGCCAGCCGATGCGGATACAGGCATTGTGTTCCATCGCCAGCATGCCAATGGCACGGTCACTGAGCTGCGCGCCGTTGCCTCGCAGGTGGGCAATACCGATCTTAGCACCGTTCTTGGTTTCTCGCCTGCGAACTGGGTGGCAACCATTGAGCATGTGATGGCTGCCATTTATTCGCTCGGTCTGGACAATCTGATTGTTGAAGTGGACGGGCCTGAAACCCCGGTTATGGATGGCAGTTCTGCCGTTTACATTGATGCCATTGAACAGGCGGGCATTGTTACCCTGGATGTGAAGCGTCGCTACATTCGTGTGGTCAAGCCTGTGCGCGTTGAGAATGGTGCTTCCTGGGCGGAGTTCCGTCCCTATGAAGGCACACGGTTTGATGTCGAGATTGATTTCGATTGCCCGCTGATTGGTCGCCAGTCCTGGCAGGGTGATTTGACAGCGGAAAACTTCAAGCGTGAACTGTCGCGCGCGCGTACCTTCGGCTTTATGCGGGATGTGGAGCGGCTGTGGGCGGCTGGTCTGGCACTGGGCTCTTCGCTGGAAAATTCTGTGGTCATCTCGGATGATGACAAGGTGGTCAATGTTGAGGGGCTGCGTTACCCGGACGAATTTGCCCGCCACAAGACATTGGATGCCGTCGGCGATCTGGCCTTGGCGGGCGCGCAGTTCATTGGTGCTTACCGCTCCTATCGCGGTGGTCACAAGATGAATTCCATGGCTCTCAAGGCGCTTCTGTCGGATGCCAGCGCTTATGAAATTGTCGAGGCCCCCGGTGCGCGCCGTGGTCAGGCACGGGCGCGGGAGTTCGTGGCTGTGAATGCGCCGGGCTTTGCGCCGTGGACAGCATGAGGCGAATCAACGTCTTTCAATGGCACCGTCAGGTGCCATTTTTATTTTGATGCGTTTAAAGAGCTTATAAAGCTGTGAAATCTCTTGGAAAACACGGCATTTTGATGCCTCGCCATAAAAATGCATTAAATGATGACCATTGCGTTGCCCTTAGCTAGTCTTTATGGCTAAAAACGCCTTGCGGACGCGAGGGCTTGTGAAGCGCCGCTGCAATCGGGATCTGTCGTATGAGTGAAGTGAAGTCTTCCATGGTTTGTCAAACTGCACGTGTTGCGGCTGTTTGCTTGTCTATCTTTGGGGCCGCCACGTTGTTGACGGCTTGCGGAACGGACAAGGATATCGACATTACCAAGCTGGGTATGGAAACCGATCCGCCGGAAAAGCTGTACAATCAGGGCCTTGCCAATATCAAGGCTGGCAATTTGGCTGAAGCCGGGCGCAAGTTTGATGCCGTGGATAAGCAGAATCCGTTCTCTGACTGGTCGCAGAAGGCGCTGGTCATGAGTACGTTTGTGAAATACCGGCAGAATCAATATTCGGATGCCATTGCCAGCGGCAATCGTTATCTGACCCTCTATCCCGGCACCAAAGATGCAGCCTATGTGCAATATCTGATTGGCTTGTCCAATTGGCGGCAGATTGCCAGTGTCACGCAGGATCAGAAATTTTCGACCCGCACCATCGAGGCCATGACCAAGGTGGTGAAGGATTATCCGACATCGGAATATGTCACCGATGCGCAGGCCAAGATTCGTTTTGCCCGCGACCAGCTTGCTGGCAAGGAAATGCAGGTTGGCCGTTACTATCTGGAGCGTAAGGAATATCTGGCCGCCATTCAGCGTTTCCGCGTGGTGGTTGAGCAATATTCCAACACCAATCAGATTGAAGAGGCCTTGGCGCGTCTGGTTGAAGCTTATTACGCCATGGGCGTGGTGCAGGAAGCGCAAACGGCGGCGGCTGTGCTGGGTCATAACTATCCTGACAGCAAATGGTACAAGGACAGCTATGACCTGCTGAAAAACGGTGGTGTCTCGCCAAGTGAAAGTCAGGAATCGTGGATTTCCAAGGCGGGCAAAAAGCTGTTCACCAAGGAATCCTGATCCTATCCTGTTATCCCTCATCGTCGCTCAAGAGATGTGAACGCTCATGCTTGTCCAGCTTTCGATCCGCGACATTGTCTTGATCGAGCGGCTTGATCTTGGCTTTTCCGCAGGCCTCTCCGTGTTGACCGGGGAGACGGGCGCGGGAAAGTCGATTTTGCTTGATAGCCTGTCGCTGGCTCTGGGTGGGCGCGGCGATGGCGGCCTTGTGCGCCATGGTGAAGACAAGGGGCAGGTCACGGCGGTGTTTGATGTGCCTATGGCCCATCCGGCCCGTGCGCTTTTGCGGGAAAACACCATTGATGATGATGGCGATCTGATTTTTCGCCGCATACAATCGGCCGATGGTCGCACCCGCGCCTATATTAACGATCAGGCCGTGAGTGTGCAATTGATGCGGCAGGCGGGCCAGCATCTGGTGGAAATCCATGGTCAGCATGATGACCGCGCTCTGGTGGATACGGCTGCGCACCGCATGTTGCTGGATGCCTTTGCCGGTTTGACAGAGGAAGCCTCGGCGCTGGGCGATCATTATCGCCGCTGGCGCGATGCCGAGCGCAGTTTCAAAACCCATAAGGCCAAGGTGGAAGCCGCAGCCCGCGAAGCGGATTATCTGCGCGCCTCTGTGGAAGAGCTGGAAGGGCTTGCGCCACAGGATGGGGAAGAGGAAGAGCTGGCCGAGCGCCGTTCCCGCATGCAGAAATCCGAGCGGATTGCCGGTGATATTTCCGAAGCCAGCGAATTTCTCAACGGCAATGCCTCTCCCGTGCCGCTGATCGCCTCGCTGATGCGCAGGCTCGAGCGCAAAAGCGCCGAAGCGCCAGGATTGCTGGAAGAAACCGTCAGCCTCTTGGGCACGGCTCTCGATACCTTGTCCAGCGCCCAGATGGAGGTTGAGTCTGCGCTGCGGCGGACAGAGTTTGATCCGCGCGAACTGGAGCGGGTGGAAGAGCGCCTGTTTGCGCTGCGGGCCGCAGGTCGGAAATATTCTGTGGCGGTTGCCGATCTTCCGGCGCTTGCAGAAAAGATGATTGCCGATCTGGCCGATCTGGATGCCGGTGAAGACAAGCTGGGCAAGCTGGAAAAAGCCGTCGGCGAGGCGCGGGCCATCTATGATGCGGCGGCGCAAGCGCTCTCAAAGAAGCGCCAGAATGCGGCCTCGGCGCTGGCCGATGTGGTGATGGCAGAATTGCCCGCCCTGAAGCTGGAACGTGCCCGCTTTATGGTGCAGGTGACAGCGGATGCAGAGATGGCCTCTGCGGATGGTATTGATGTGGTGGAATTTCATGTGCAGACCAACCCTGGCACACGTCCTGGCCCGATCATGAAAGTGGCCTCCGGCGGCGAGCTGTCACGCTTTCTGCTGGCCTTGAAGGTGGCGCTGGCCGATCGTGGTTCTGCTCCCACGCTGGTGTTTGATGAAATTGATACGGGCGTTGGCGGTGCGGTGGCCGATGCCATTGGCCAGCGCCTCAAACGGCTGTCGGATCGGGTACAGGTGCTTTCTGTGACGCATGCGCCGCAGGTGGCTGCAAGGGCCGCCACCCACCTGCTGATTTCCAAGGGACCAGCCAGCGACGGCAGCGACAAGATTGCCACCCGCGTTGCCACCATTGGGCCTGATCATCGTGTGGAGGAAATTGCCCGTATGCTGGCCGGGGCCTCGGTCACGGATGAAGCGCGGGCTGCCGCCGCCAAGCTTTTGGCGGGAGATCGTTGAAATCTGATGGTTTCTCACCATCTTGTGGTGAAGAAAATCAAGGATCAGCGATGAGGGAATCACCTGTTCCGATGATACGAAAAAGAGGTGCCGACCCGGATGCTTGATCTGCTTTCCACCTATTGGCCGCATGTTCTGGCTGTGGTGTCCACGTTGATGGGGGTGGTTGCGGCAAGCCATGCCGCGATGAACAAGCGGGATGTGCGTTCGGCCAATGCCTGGGTTGGGGTTATTCTGCTCTCACCGGTTATCGGGCCGTTGATTTACGCCGTGGCGGGCATCAACCGTATGCGGCGGGCGTCTTATATTGCCAAACGGTCCCGCCAGCGTCGCCGATTGAACGCAGCATTGGCACGGCATATGGTGGCTGAGGGCGTGATTGAAAGCCGGTTTGGCGGTCGCATGGAAGCGCTGCGGCGGCTGGGAGATCGTGTCTCACGCCACCCGATCAGCTCCGGCAATCAACTGGTTCCGCTGCTCACAGGCGATGAAGCCTATGCCGCCATGGGGGCTGCCATTGATGCCGCAAGCCGCAGTATTTTGCTGGAAACCTATATTTTTGATCATGACCGTATCGGGCTGATTCTGGCGGACAAGCTGATTGCCGCCCATCGGCGCGGTGTGCAGGTGCGGGTGCTGATTGATGCGGTGGGCGCACGCTACAGCGTGCCCAGCATTGTACAGTATTTGCAAGAGGGTGGTGTGCCTGTTGCCGCCTTCAATGGCAAGGTCATCATGGGGTTGCGGCTGCCCTATGCCAATCTGCGCACGCACCGCAAGATTTTGGTGGTGGATGGCACAACGGCCTTTCTGGGTGGCATGAATATTCGGGATGCGTTTACCGGCCCGGATGCGGCGCATGATACGCATTTCAAAGCAACAGGGCCGATTGTTGCCGATATTTTTTCTGTTGCTGCCGATGATTGGCACTTTGAAACCGACGAAGCACTGGAAGAAGAGGCTTGGCAGATCAGGGTTGCGGAATCCGCTGATGGCAATCATTGTTTGGCGCGGGTGGTGGCAACGGGGCCAGACGCCCATCTGGAAAGCAATCATAAGCTTTTGACGGGTGCGTTTTCGGTGGCCAAGCGTTCCATTCGGATCATTTCGCCGTACTTCCTGCCCGATTCGGTGTTTCTGGCCTCTTTGGCGACAGCGGCGGGGCGGGGTGTTGCGGTGGAAATCATCGTTCCCTCCAAAAACAATCTGGCCATTGTCAGCCATGCCATGAATGGCCAGTTTGAGCCGATTCTCAAAAATGGATGCCGCATTTTTCGTTCAACCGGCCCGTTTGATCATTCCAAATTGCTGGTGGTGGATGGGCGTTGGGCCTTTGTGGGATCGTCCAATATGGACTCGCGCTCTTTGCGGCTGAATTTCGAGATCGATCTGGAAGTCTATGATACGGATTTTGCCGCCTTTGTCGAAAGCCGCTTTGCCGAGCGCATGGCCACGGCGCAGGAGGTGACCAGGGCGGAGTTGCAAAAACAGCCGTTTCTGCTCAAATTGTTGCAGCGTGTGCTGTGGCTTGGCTCGCCTTATCTGTAAGCTGTGGTGGTGTTTCTCTGAGGCGATGAATGGTTGTTAGGTCTGCATGAAAACTCAAACACCCTCTCTCCGGTCACAGATGCTGACCTCGCTGCGCAAGCACCGAAACAGGACGACGGCCTCTCTGGCCGAAGAGCGTGGTGCGGGCCTGCTGGTTGCCTCGTATAATGTGCATAAATGTGTGGGCAATGATGGCCGGTTTGATCCCGAGCGGGTGCTGCATGTGATCCGTGAAATTGGGCCAGATGTGATTGCCTTGCAAGAAGCGGATCAGCGTTTTGGTGAGCGCAGCGGCTTGCTGGATCTGGCCCGTTTGCATGGTGAAACGGGCCTGACCCGTGTGCCGGTGCAAGGCTTGCCCAAAAGCCACGGCTGGCGTGGCAATGTGCTGCTGTTTCGGGAAGGGGTGGTCAAGCAGGTGCGGCCCTTCGTTTTGCCGGGGCTGGAGCCGCGCGGTGCGGTGGTGGCTGAGATTGATCTGGGCGAGGGGCGGGATTTGCGCATTATTGCCGCTCATCTTGGCCTGCTGCGTTGGGCGCGTCGCAAGCAGGCAGACTTTATTCTGGATTTGATGCGTGAAAGCACGGATTGTCCCACCGTGCTGATGGGTGATTTTAATGAATGGCGGCTTGGCTCCGGCTCGGCACTCACGCGGTTTGAGCCGCTGTTTGGCCCCTTGCCGCCGCCGGTGCCGAGTTTTCCGGCCCGGCTGCCGGTGTTGGCGCTGGACCGGATTATGGCCAATCGCCCGGGACTGATCGGGGCCATGCATGTGCATGATACGCCGCTGGCCCGCATGGCATCCGATCATCTGCCGCTCAAGGCGTGGATTGATCTTGAGCAAGCTGTTGAGGATGGGGCTGGGGTGTGATCCCATCTTCCCATTCGGCGGATTTCAGGTATGACCGGAGCGGATAAAAGCAGGAGTGTGTGATGGCGTATGGATCAATTGCTGTGAGCGAGTTGAGCGAAGAGCAGGCAAAGGCCGAGCTGGCGCGGCTGGCGGCCGAGATTGCCCATCACGATGCGCTTTACCACGGCAAGGACGCGCCGGAAATTTCCGATGCCGATTATGATGCCCTCAAGCGTCGCAATGATGCGATTGAGGCGCAGTTTCCGCAGTTGATGCGCGCTGACAGCCCGACGCAGCGGGTGGGGGCGGCTCCTGCCGGGGTTTTCTCGCAAGTCACCCACGCACGGCCCATGCTGTCGCTGGACAATACGTTTTCCGATGAGGATGTCAGCGATTTCGTTGCATCGGTCTATCGTTTCCTCGGCGTCATCCCGGACAATTCCATCGCCTTTACCGCCGAGCCGAAGATTGACGGCCTGTCGATGTCGATCCGCTATGAGAATCGCAAGTTGGTGACCGCCGCCACCCGTGGCGATGGCACGACGGGCGAAAATGTGACGGCCAATATTCTCACCATCAAGGAAATCCCGACCGAATTGCCAGCCGATGCCCCCGATGTGGTGGAAGTGCGCGGCGAAGTTTATATGGCCAAGAGCGATTTTCTGGCGCTCAACGCTGAGATGGAAGCGCAAGGCAAGCAGACCTATGTGAACCCGCGCAACACGGCGGCTGGATCGCTGCGACAGCTTGACCCGAAAGTCACCGCTAGCCGCAAGCTGAAGTTCTTCGCCTACGCCTGGGGCGAAATGGCAGAGATGCCCGCTGATACCCAATGGGGCATGGTGGAGGTGTTCAAACGCTGGGGTTTTCCGGTCAATCCGCTGACCCGTCGGCTGACCTCGGTGGAGGAGATCATTTCCCATTACCGCGAGATTGGCCTGCAAAGGGCTGATCTGGATTACGATATTGATGGCGTGGTCTATAAGGTCGATCGGCTGGATTTGCAGGCGCGGCTTGGTTTCCGCTCGCGCTCGCCGCGCTGGGCCACGGCCCATAAATTCCCGGCAGAACAGGCGTTTACCAAGGTCGAGACCATCGACATTCAGGTGGGTCGCACCGGCGCGCTCACACCCGTTGCGCGGCTGGAGCCGATCACGGTGGGCGGCGTGGTGGTCACTAACGCCACGCTGCACAATGCCGATTATATCGAAGGCATTGGCAATGGTGGTGAGCGCATCCGGGCAGAGGGTCATGATATTCGCATTGGCGACACCGTGATTGTGCAGCGGGCAGGGGATGTGATCCCGCAGGTGCTGGATGTGGTGCTGGAAAAGCGGCCGGAAACTTCGGTGAAATATGAATTTCCCAAGACCTGCCCGGTCTGCGGCAGCCATGCGGTGCGGGAAAAGAATGAGAAAACCGGCAAGCTGGATTCAGTGACCCGTTGCACCGGCGGTTTTGTCTGCTCGGCACAGGCCAAGGAACACATCAAACATTTCGTGTCGCGCAATGCTTTTGACATTGAAGGGCTTGGCACCAAGCAGGTGGATTTCTTCTTTGATTGCCCGGACGAGCTGATGAATATCCGCACCGCGCCGGATATTTTTACGCTGAAAAAGCGGCAGGAATCCTCGGTGTTTACCCGGCTGGAAAATGTCGATGGCTTTGGCCGCGTCAGCGTGCGCAAACTGTTCGATGCCATTGAAGCGCGGCGCGAAATTGCGCTGAACCGCTTTATCTTCGCGCTCGGCATTCGCCATGTCGGCGAAACCACCGCCAAGCTGCTGGCCCGCTCCTACGGCTCTTATCAAGCCTTCGCCACAGCCATGCAGGAGGCCGCGCCAAAATTTGGCGAGGCGTGGAACGAGCTGAACAGCATTGACGGCATTGGCGAAGTGGTTGCCGCGTCCATCGTCGAATTTTTTAACGAGCCGCGCAATATGCAGGTGGTGGAACGTCTGTTGAAGAACGTGACGCCACTGGATGCAGAGACTCTCACAGCAACCGATAGCCCGGTAGCTGGCAAAACCGTGGTATTCACCGGCTCATTGGAACGCTTCACCCGCGATGAAGCAAAGGCGCGTGCGGAAAGCCTTGGTGCCAAAGTGGCGGGGTCTGTTTCAAAGAAGACCGATTATCTGGTGGCCGGGCCGGGGGCTGGCTCAAAGCTGGATAAGGCCCGGGAAGTGGGCGTGACGGTGATGACCGAGGATGAGTGGCTGGCTTTGATTGGGGGCTGATGTAAGGTTTTGTAGCACTTGCTGCGCTTATCAATGTTTTGAGGCTCAACCTTAAATACGTCATCCCCGACAAACACGATGACATAGCCCCCGGTTTGCTCAATCTTCGTTGCCCATTGTTGCAACTGTAAACCGTAGGGCTCAATCTTCCACATATTCGCATAGGCTG
>CAJYRE010000075.1 GCA_913776675.1 Rhizobiaceae bacterium | reverse complement strand
TGTCAGAGCTAGCTGCGGCTTGCGCTGCCGTGGTGGCATCCTCCGCACCCAGAGCCGTCAGGGCTGCGCGTTTTTCGGGATCGAGGTCAAAAACCGTCAGCATATTGCCGGTTTCCAGCAGGCGTGTGCCAATGGCACTGCCCATGGCACCGGCCCCAATCAGGGCCACTTTCTGGGTCATGGTGTCTCCTCCTGAAGATCTGTCAGAATGGTTGCAATAATCCCATCCAGCGATTGATCGATGGAGACCGTCAGCGCCAGCTCATCACTTTGCGGCGGTTCCAGCGTGGCAAACTGGCTATCCAGCAAGGTGCCGGGCATGAAATGGCCAGCGCGCTTGCCCATGCGGCCCGCAATCAGTTCTTTGCTGCCCGCCAGATGAATGAACAGCACCGACTCAGACACTTTTGCGCGGATTGTGTCGCGGTAAACCCGCTTCAAGGCCGAACAGCCGATGATTGCTGTGCCCTCGCTCTTCGCCAAACTATCGCCAACCAGCGCGAGCCACGGCCAGCGGTCTTCATCATTCAAAGGGATGCCCGCACTCATTTTGGCAATATTGGCTGCCGGGTGCAGATCGTCGCCATCGACGTAAGTGGTGCCGAGTTTTTCCGCCAGCGCTGCCCCGACCGAGGATTTGCCACAGCCGGAAACGCCCATGATGACAATTTTCTGAGCCACCACCATGTTACAAAGACACCGTGATGCCGCCATCGACATAAAGAATATGGCCGTTGACGAAGGTGGACGCTTCGGAGGCCAGGAAAATGCAGGCCCCGACCAGTTCATCGACCTTCCCCCAGCGCCCCGCCGGGGTGCGCTTTTCCAGCCATGTGGTAAATGTCGGATCGTTCACCAGAGCGGCATTCAACGGCGTATCAAAATAGCCGGGCGCAATGGCGTTGCATTGCAGGCCATATTTGGCCCAGTCCGTGGCCATGCCCTTGGTGAGATTGCCAACCGCGCCTTTGGTTGCGGTATAAGGCGCAATGGAGGGGCGGGCCAGTGCCGTTTGCACGCTGGCAATGTTGATGATCTTGCCACGGCCACGGGCAATCATATGGCGGGCTGCGGCCTGACCCACGTTGAAGACACTGGAAATATTGGTGTGCAGCAGACGCTCGAATGCATCGGCTGGAAACTCCTCCAGCGGGCCGCGATGCTGCATGCCTGCATTGTTGACCAGAATATCAATGGGGCCTTTTTCCGCCTCGAATTGATCAATCGCCGCGCGAGCGCTGGCATGATCGGTGACGTCAAAACCCAACACGTCCACAGGTGCCGCAAACTGTGCTGCCGCTTCTGAGAGTTTTGTGGCATCCCGGCCATTGAGCACAATCGAAGCCCCGGCGGCGGCCAAGCCTTTGGCCAGCGCAAGCCCAATGCCTTGGGACGATCCAGTTACCAGAGCGCGTTTGCCCGTGAGATCGAAAAGGTTAAGGGACATGGCATTCTCCAGATTTTTGTGCTCGACAATTCCTCGTGTCCCTGTTTATGTTATCGATAACATATTCTGTCAAGTTGTTTCCACGGGAGAAAATGAAAATGGCCAAGCCGGAGATTCTTCAGGTTGGACCCTATCCCCAATGGGATGAAGAGCCGCTGGATGAGGCCTTTCAGGTGCATCGCTATTTTGATGCGACGGATAAGGCCGCTTTTTTGCGCCAAGTTGGCCCCAATATTCGTGCCATTGCCACCCGTGGGGAGCTGGGTGCCAATCGCGCAATGATTGATGCGTGTCCGAAGCTGGAAGTGATTTCCGTCTATGGCGTTGGTTATGATGCGGTTGATCTGGCTGCCTGCCGCGAGCGCGGCATTCGCGTCACCAACACGCCGGATGTGTTGACCAATGATGTCGCCGATCTCGGCATTGCCATGATGCTTTGCCAGTCTCGCGGGGTGATTGGTGCAGAAACCTGGGTGAAAGACGGCAGTTGGGCAGCGAAAGGTCTCTATCCGCTGAAACGCAAAGTCTGGGGTCGCAGAGCCGGGATTCTGGGTCTTGGCCGCATTGGCCTTGCCGTGGCGCAGCGTCTGAAGGGCTTTGACATGGAGATTGCCTATTGCAATCCTGCGCCCAAAGCCGGGGCAGAGGGCATGGAATATATTGCTGATCCGGTGGCGCTGGCGGCGCGCTCGGATTTTCTGTTTGTCACGCTGGCGGCATCCAGCCAGACGCGCCATATCGTCGGGCGCGAGGTGATTGCCGCGCTGGGAAGCGAGGGCATGCTGATCAACATTTCGCGGGCATCCAATATTGATGAGGAGGCTTTGCTGGAAGCGTTGGAGAGTGGCGCGCTCGGCTCTGCGGCGCTGGATGTGTTTGAGGGCGAGCCAAAGCTGAACCCGCGCTTTCTGACTTTGCCCAACGTGCTTTTGCAGCCCCACCATGCCTCTGGCACGATTGAGACCCGCAAGGCCATGGGCCAATTGCTGCGCGACAATTTGACGGCGCATTTTGCTGGTCAGCCATTGCCAACCCCGGTTTTGTAAGGAGTGTGACATGAGAGCAATTGTTGCCCACGCCGCCAAGGATGTGCGGATTGAAGAGATTGGGTTGGAAGAGCCGGGTGCCGGGGAGGTGAAGCTGAGGCTCGCCACCGGCGGCATTTGCGGTAGTGATCTGCATTATTACAATCATGGTGGTTTCGGTGCGGTGCGCCTGAAACAGCCGATGATTTTGGGCCATGAAGTCTCCGCTTACGTCGAGGCTCTGGGGGAGGGAGTATCCGGTCTGGAAATCGGCCAACTGGTGGCCGTGTCGCCTTCCAGACCCTGCCGCACCTGCCGCTATTGCCAGCAAGGCCTGCACAATCAATGCCTGAATATGCGCTTCTATGGCAGCGCCATGCCCTTTCCACATATTCAGGGGGCATTCCGTGAAAGTCTGGTGGCGGATGCCATCCAATGCGTGCCCGCCGATGGTTTGACGGCGGGTGAAGCGGCCATGGCCGAGCCTTTGGCCGTCACCTTGCACGCAACCCGCCGGGCGGGTGATATGCTGGGCAAGAAGGTGCTAGTTACTGGCTGCGGACCAATTGGAGTGCTGTCCATTCTCGCCGCCCGGCGTGCTGGTGCGGGCGAGATTGTCGCAACCGACCTGTCAGATTTCACGCTTGCCATGGCAAAAGCGGCAGGCGCTGACCGGGTGATCAATTCCAAGGATGAGCCGGATGCTTTGACAGCTTATTCCGCCGATAAGGGCACATTTGATGTGCTGTACGAATGCTCTGGTGCGGCCGTGGCGCTGGCGGGCGGCATTGCGGCGCTGCGTCCGCGTGGCGTGATTGTGCAGCTTGGGCTGGGTGGTGATATGACCCTGCCGATGATGGCCATCACCTCCAAGGAGTTGGAGCTGCGCGGCTCTTTCCGCTTCCATGAGGAATTTGCGGTGGGGGTCGAGCTGATGCGCAAGGGGCTGATTGATGTCAAACCGCTGATCACCCACACGGTTTCTCTCAATGATGCAATCTCGGCTTTTGAAATTGCATCAGACCGTAGCAAGGCGATGAAAGCGCAAATCGCTTTCTCTTAACTCTGTATCTGTTTCAGCCAGAGAAAATAGGCGGCGTGGTCCAGTTCTGCGCCGTCCTTGTTTTTGACCAGATCATCAAACCCCGCCTGTACCTGTTCTGACAAGGGCAAGGTGAGGTGGTGTTCGCCAGCAACAGCAAGCGCATTGTTGAGATCCTTGAGTTGCGCCACGGAGCGGCCTCCCGGTACAAAATCACCCTTGACCATGCGGGCACCATGCAGATCGAGAATCCGGCTGTCAGCAAAGCCACCGCGCAATGCTTCGCGCAACGTGCCAAGATCGCAGCCTGCTGACTGGGCCAGTGTAAAGGCTTCGGCGACGGCGCCGATG
>CAJYRE010000074.1 GCA_913776675.1 Rhizobiaceae bacterium | reverse complement strand
TGTTATCTGCTTGATCATGATGAGAAATAAGGCTGATGTCATCGGTTGGGATCCCTGCTGTTTCCAAAGCCGTAACAACTTGCTGTGCCTGGTCCCGCAGGTCGTAGAGTGCCGTGAGTGTGCGCATGATGATTTCTCCTTAGCGTTTGGTGGTGTTTCCCTGATAATCGAGCATAATTTCCACAGGCGTACCGTTCTGGTCGGCGGTTGCATGCCAGACGCCGTTGGAATCGAGTTTCAGATTTTTGATGTTCTGAAAGCCAGCGTCTTCCATCTGCTTTTTGGCCTGGGATTCGGTAAAACTGTTTTTCCCAGCCGCTGGTGCGGGCGAATTCATAGGCGGGCTGGATTGTTGGGCAGGAACCTGCGTGTCCTGGGCCGACGCCAGATGTACCGAGGCCAAACTGGCGCAGAAAATGACCCTGCAGAGGGAGACTATTCTTACCATCATGTTTCCTTTCCTGATTGTCTGGTCCTGATTGGGTGAACGGCTTCGAACACTGACCGCCGGAGAATGTTCCCCGGACCAAACAAGAAAGGCACGTTTTGCCGCCGACAACATCGCCCGGAAAACTGCTATGCCATTTTCTGAGATAAATCCTTTAAGGTTTTGTCGAGGTCGGTTTGTTTTTCGAGACGTTCCACCAGTTCGAGCAGATGTTCAGGAATGGGATCCTGACAAAACGCATCATAATAACACCGTAGCAATTGGCCGACAGCTTGGGCTTGCTGGCTTGCCTTGCGGTTTTTCCGGGTTGTTTCTGGAATGTCTTTTGTTGTCTTGTTTTCGGTCAAGGTGGCATTCCTTATCAACGGATTATCGGATCTTCATGGCAGCCATGCGTGAAACTGAAAAAAGCGGATTAAGTTTCTTTGCGAGGAAAAAAGCCTGAAACTGGCCTGCGGTATACAGCTTCGGTCAGACGGGGTATCTGCTTGTTGGCCAGAGCGTTTCACAGAAACAGTAAAACGCTCTAACTCTTTGTTTTCACGCATTTCTGGACGGAAAACCGCTACACACTTTTCTCAGGTCAATGCTCTATGATGTTTTGCGAAAATGAATGGCAGGTTTTTGAGATTTTTTCGCCCTCAATCAAAACATCGCGGGTTCATGCATTGGTTAGTGCGGGTGTTCAAAAGGACTGGAGATTGTTTTTGTCAAAGAGTGATAAAGCTGGGCATATTGACTGGCGCTTCTTTGCCAACTGAAATCGGCGCGCATGCCCTGGCTTTGGAGTTGACGCCAGGTATCTGCGGAGCGGTAGGCCATAAATGCGCGCTCCAATGCGTGATGCAAGTCATGGGGCGAGCCAGGATGAAATTGAAATCCTGTGGCAGAACCTGCAACCATTGCGGCTTCATTGGCATCAATAACGGTTTCGGCCAATCCCCCGGTTCGGGCAACAATGGGAACAGCGCCATAGCGCAAGGCATAAAGCTGCGTCAGCCCGCAAGGTTCAAAACGAGAGGGTTGCAGCACAATATCGCTACCTGCATGCAACACGTGCGCGACTTCCTCACTATAGCCAATCTGCACGGCAACACTGCCTGGATGATGATGAAGATGCTGCAAAAGCGGATAAACCACCCCGGCATCGCCATCCCCGAGGACTACCAGTTTGGCGCCATGGTCGATGAAGACAGGCAGTACAGAGGCCAGCATGTCTATGCCTTTTTGCCAGGTCAGACGGCTGATCACACTCACGACCGGTCCATCATCGGACCGTAATCCAAATTGCCTCTCAATCATTGCCCGGTTGAGAGTCCGATGATGCAGAGAATGAAGATCATAATTACGGTGAATGAGCGAATCTGTGACAGGATTCCATCTGGAACTATCAATACCGTTCAGGATGCCCGAGAGAGCTGCGCGGCGTCCCTGCAAGACACCTGCCATGCCCATCCCGCCATTTTGCGTGAGAATCTCGCGCGCATAAGTCGGTGATACAGCAATGATGGCGTCGGCCAATTGTATGCCCGCTTTGAGGTAGCTGATGTCATGATAATATTCCAGAATGTCCGTGCTGAGAAAGCCGGCAGGAAGATCAAGATTGTAGAAGATGTCAGCCGGAAACTGACCTTGAAATGCCAGATTATGAATGGTCAGCACAACCGGAACCGGAGTTTGAGCCGCTCTCATGTAACACGCGGTCAGGGCGGCTTGCCAATCGTGCAGATGCACAAGGGCGGGCTTCCAATTGCGGATGCCTTCTGCGGCAATCTGTGCCGCTGCGCATGACAGCACAGCAAACCTGAGCCAATTGTCGTGATGGTCACGGCCATGATGATCCAGATAAGGACCGCCGGGGCGATCATACAGGGCGGGGCAATCCAGAAGCAGAAGATTGAGTGTTTCATAGTGCGCTTCAAAGAGGCTGATGTCTTGTCCCAGCACGGTTTTCTGACTGACCAGTTCCACATTCGTGCATTTTTCGAGAATGCCCGGATAGGCAGGCAGTAGCGTTTTCGTCTCGATGCCCCAGGCAGACATGTATTGAGGCAGGGACCCTGTGACATCCGCAAGCCCTCCGGTTTTGATCAGAGGAAATGCTTCTGATGCAACCGAGAGAACCCGAAGAGGATTGCCATCCGCATTGTGCGCCGTTGGGGTTGGGATCTGCATCCCGGAGAATGGCGAAGAGTTTGCGCCATGATCGTGATCTTTGGCTTCTTCATCGCTCCGGTTTAAACGCATTCATGGCTCCTATGCCGCTTGAGGATCAGGCTTGTGGTTCGAACCCGCACTGTTGGCGAATTGTTCCTTGGTGCGCAGCCTGTGCGGAACATTCTTTTCAGCGCGCTGTTTGATGCGGCAGAAACGGGGGTGTTGTCAGTCGCACGTCCTCTCATCAATTTCAGAACCTGGGAGAAGAGGATGAAGCATTCCCACGTTGCTCTTGTAACGGGAGCAGGATCAGGGATCGGTTATGCAACGGCAATCGCGTTGGCGAAGCGGGGTTTTGCCACAGGTTTGCTGGGGCGCGGACAGGACGAGCTGGATGCATTGGCGCAGCTTTTAAAAAAACGAGGCTTTTCTGCGACACCACTTCTTGCCGATGTTTCGGATCATCTTCAAATGCAGACTGCGATTGACAATCTTGTTGATCAATATGGTCGGCTGGACGCGGTGATTGCCAATGCTGGCATTAACGGCACATGGGCCCCTGTTGAAGATCTTCAGCCCGATGAATGGGATGAAACAATGGCTGTGAACTTGCGGGGTACCTTCCTGACGATTCGCCAAAGCGTACCCCATTTGAAAAGATCCGGCGGTGGTTCCATCGTCATCGTTTCTTCCATCAATGGCACACGAACCTTTACCACTCCTGGGGCCACGGCCTATGTGGCAAGCAAGGCGGCTCAACTTGCCATCACCAAACAACTTTCTCTCGAATTGGCGCGTTATGCGATTCGGGTGAATGCAGTTTGCCCTGGTGCCATTGAAACGCACATTGATCAGAATACCATTGTGCGTGGTGATGGCGATGCCGCAATTCCTGTTGTCTGGCCGGAGGGTGACATTCCGTTGACGGACGGAAAGCCCGGACATCCTGACGATGTGGCCAAGCTCATTGCATTCCTCATCAGCGATCATGCTTCCCATATCACCGGCACACCCATCTGGATTGATGGCGGGCAAGGACTTCTGCGGTGAAAAAGGTTGCACCTTATGATTTTTCAGTCCTTGAACGTCCTCTTCCCTCCCCTTTTCATCCCGGCAGAAACCACAGGAATAATCGTTTTAAGGGAACATTCTGACGTGCAGCCAGTTTGCACTACACCAAGGAGGATAGGATGCAAGCCAAAACCATTATCATTGTACCCCATGAAAATGGATGGGCGGTCAAGGCGGACGGTATGATCACGCATGTGGTGCCAGCGTTCGGACTCGCGCTTGCTGTTGCCAATCGTATTCCGTCGGAGGGAGAACCCACGGTTCTCGTGCAGGATCTGGATGGAACCCCTCGCCCGCAGACCGCCGATCCCTCTCCTGAGCCTTTCGGCCATGACGCTTCTTCACCTGCGGCGGATAAGACCGCATCGAATGACACACCCAATGTCATTGTTACAGAGCATATCTCTGTTCCTGCCAATATCAACGGTGAAGATATGCGTGTTGTGCGTGAGAAAAAAGATAAGACATGAGCGCCTGGGGCGTGGATGTTTTGAGGGGTGCCCGGTGTGCGCCTTGATTTTTGTCACAGAAATTCCTGGAACCAGCGGTTGTCGAACACGTTACATCATCGTGGCGATACCTTATTTGTGAGTGGATACTATGATGAGCAGCGAGAAGGTCATAGAGATGATACCGGCACTGCGCGCTTTTGCTCGTATCCTTTGCTACAGCCCTGATGATGCCGATGATCTTGTGCAGGAAACGCTGACCAAAGCCATTGCCAATATGGATAAGTTCGAGCCCGGAACCAAGCTGAAATCCTGGCTTTTCACCATCATGCGCAATACGTTTAACACCAATTATCGCAAGTCTATCCGGGAAAAGCCCGGCATGCCGCCGGAAATTTTTGAACGTCAGGCCATTGCCCCGGATCAGGAATGGTCGGTCAGGGCGCAGGAAGTGAAAGCAGCCTTGTTGCGCTTGCCGGAAGCCCAGCGCGAGATATTGCTGATCATTATTCTGGCAGGCGAAAGCTATGAAAAGGCGGCTGAGATCTGTGGTTGCGCCATTGGCACCGTTAAAAGCCGTCTCTACCGTGCCAGAAGCAGATTGCTGCTGGAGTTGGGCGAAGCGGAAGACGAATAGAGTCTGCTCGCCACATAAACAGATAAGTCTCTTTCAGTTACCACGGATTTGCAATTGATTGATAATCGGGTGTCCGGTCTGGCGGACCAATTGCACACAGTGTTCCATATCCTGCTGTTGTGAAACAAAGCCTTTCAGATAAATACCTTCGGCTGTTGCAACGACCTCAATACGGCTGCCATCGAAATTGCCCGCCGAGGCAATGGCCTCGCTCAGAGCGCGTTCTATATATTCATGGTTAGGATGCAAAATCTCAACAGTAGGCTCTTTTCCGTGAAAAGTCGGTTTTTTGAAAACCATGAAAGTCCTCCTTCAAGGTTGAAGAGGTGCCGACAAGGAGAACTGCCTTCGTCCTTGTCGGAGCGCTTCACTTATTGAGATTTTCGGCCAGTTTCAAATGATGTTCCAGAGCAGGCAGCGTTTTGGCCGCCCAGTCTTTTAAAGTGGGGTTATCCCCGCCTTTGGCATAGCGCTTGAAAAGATCAACTGCATCTTCATGGGCGCTTTGCTGATCTGACCGATATTCTTTTGAAAACTCAGTCCCTTGCAAGTCCTTCAGTTTAGCGAGCACTTTTCCTTGCTTGGCAGAGACGCCGGCTGGCAGCTCAGCCTTGACGTGTCCGGACATAACAAATGCTTTCAGCTCCTCGCTGGTTTTCTGATGGTCTGCAATCATCTGCCGGGCGAACTCAATGGTCTGGGGATCACCGCGTTCCACGGCAAGCTGGCTGGCCTGAAGTTCAAACATGTCGCTCATGGCGGCTTCCTGCACAAAGTCTTGTGTGCTGGGTGCCGTTCCCACAAGGGAATTGATGCCGGTTTTTTCTGCCGCAGATTGAGCAAACACAGGCCCTGCCATCAACAAGGCAACAGATAGAATCAAGGTCGTTTTCATAGCTTTCTTCTCCGTTTCAGACCGTGCAGAACCAGCAAGCAACGTCCATGTTCCCCAAAGGGGCAAAATGAATGCCGTGTCATTCCGGGGCGGAGTTGTATGGCAAGGCAAATCTGAAACGCCCGATAAGCGGAAGATGATCAGAGGCCATGGCCGTCAGCGCGGTTTGAAGCGTTGCCATGTTTTCCAACTGCAGACCGCGCCCATAAAA
>CAJYRE010000073.1 GCA_913776675.1 Rhizobiaceae bacterium | reverse complement strand
TCTGGGTCGAAGAAGTCTTCTGGACGCAGAGCGTCTTCGTCAACGCCGTAGATGGCGTCAGCGGAGGTGAGGCTTTCGCCCTTGGCCTGACGCTCAGCTTCTTCGCTAGAGCGGGCAACGTTGATTTCGATCGACACTTCCACTTCAGAGTGCAGGTGCATGATCACGTTGTGCAGACCAATGGTCTTGATCGGGTTGTTCAGCTCGATCTGGTTACGGCCAACGGTGAAGCCTTCAGCAGCCAGAACATCAACGATGTCACGGGCAGCAACAGAGCCGTACAACTGGCCGGTTTCGCCAGCGGAACGAACAACGATGAAGGACTTGCCGTTCAGAACGTCAGCAACGGTCTGGGCTTCAGCCTTACGCTCCAGGTTGCGGGCTTCCAGGATGGAACGTTCTGCTTCGAAACGAGCCTTGTTGGCAGCGTTGGCGCGCAGAGCCTTGCCGGTTGGCAGCAGGTAGTTACGGGCAAAGCCGTCACGAACCTTAACAGTTTCGCCCATCTGGCCAAGCTTGGCGATGCGCTCAAGAAGAATCACTTGCATGATATTATCCTTTCAGTTCAAGTGTTTGGTGTGTTGCCGTCATGTGAGTTGCCGCCCGTCCTCGGTGGCGTGAGGGCAACAGTCCGCCGTGTATCGATGAGGCCGAGAATAACGATGAAGATGGCCGGAAATGCCATGAGCGCCATCATGTAAGAGAGGATCAGCGCCGGTACGCGCCATTCCTTGCCGCGGGTGCGCAAATGCAGCGAGCCAAAGCCTGCCAGCAGAAAGCCAGCGCCAAATGCGCCGCAAATGGTAGCACCAATCAGGGCCGGGATGCCGCCAATGAAACATGCAATCACCCCTGCCAGAAAAATCAGCGGCGTGTTGCTGTTCATGCGCAAGGCAGAAGGAATGTCTTCGCGCGGACGTGTTGTGTGGCCGGAGGCAAACACAATTCTGCTGGCCAGATAATAGGCCGTAAACAACATCAGCACCCACATGCCAGCCTGCACCATGGGCAAGGTCAGCAGCATGGTGGCTTTGATGCCATTGGTGTTGTCAATGCTGGCGACAAAGGCTGGATCTTGTTGTCCAAGAACCTGCATCAATTTATCGATCATTGTCGATACCAGATCAGCATTGTAACCGATCAGCACACCCAGAAAAATAACACCGATGCAGACCAGAACGCACAGGTGCATGAGGATGTCAGAGAGCGGATACCAGGCAATCAGATGCTGAGGTCCGCCGATTTCGGCGGCCGGGCGGGCCAGATTGGCAAGATGGCTGATCCAGCCTGCGGGCAGCAGCGTGAAAATCGCCATAGCCAAGGCAAACAGCGGCGACACAGCCAAAGCACCCGCCACAGCAGCGGTCACAATAGCGACGATTGCCGTCATATTGCCCCAACGCATGCCAACGATCATGACTGGAAGTGCAGATGCAGCGTAGAAAACAGAGGAAAAAGACGGTTGCGCATTGGCCGCCAGCACCAGAACGATGGCGGTGATCCCGGCCAGAAAGCCGGTCAGCAGCAATTTTCCATTCAGTTTTTTCACGGTCGCTGTCCTGCGCTCAAGGCAGTTAGAGGTTTGCGTCTGTGGCGCAAGGACCCTCAACATGGGTTTTAGAGTTCCGATTCACGCCCATCGTGAAAGGGAAACGGCTCCCGATCAAACGGGAGCCGAAACATCATTGCGCAAAATTATGCGACAACGTAAGGCAGCAGACCGAGGAAACGAGCGCGCTTGATGGCCTTGGCCAGTTCGCGCTGCTTCTTCTGCGAAACAGCCGTAATACGCGAAGGAACGATCTTGCCGCGTTCAGAAATGTAACGCTGCAGAAGACGTACGTCCTTGTAATCAATCTTTGGAGCGTTTGCGCCAGAGAAAGGGCAGGTCTTGCGACGGCGATGGAACGGACGACGGACCTGAGAAGAGGAAGATGTATCAGCCATTGTTCAAATCTCCTTACGCACGGTCTTCGCGCGGACGGCGCGGACGATCACCGAAACCTTCGCGCGGAGCGCGATCACCACGGTCACCGCGTTCGCCACGCTCAGGACGGTCACCATCACGACGCGGACGGTCGTCACGGTCGCGCTTCTGCATCATGGCAGATGGGCCTTCTTCGTGGGCTTCAACGGCGATGGTCATGTAACGAAGAACGTCTTCGTTGATGCGCATCTGGCGTTCCATTTCGTGGATCGCTTCGCCGGTGGCTTCGATGTCCATAAGAGCGTAATGCGCCTTACGGTTCTTGTTGATGCGGTAGGTGAGGGACTTGAGGCCCCAGTTTTCTACGCGCCCGACCTTGCCGCCATGAGCTTCGATAACACCCTTGTACTGTTCAACGAGGGCATCAACCTGCTGTGCGGACATATCCTGCCGGGCAAGGAATACATGTTCGTAAAGAGCCATGATAGCTTTGCCTTTCTTGCGGTTGTCTTCACCCGGCACGGCGCTAAGCCCCAACGACTGCTCCTGAGTGGATGAACCCACGGCAAGAAAAGCGTTTGTACGAGACGGTCGAGAGCGGAGACACGGGAGGCCGAAACGCTTTTCGTTTCTGACGGCAGAACAAGTCTGCCGGCCCTCCGTTCAGCCACCAGCCGAAAGACCGGGTGTTGTGAACAGCGCGCTTATAACCACTTGGCGATGAAAAGCAAGTGTGTGCTTCGATTTTCTGAAGACATCAGGAAATCTGGAGTGTGAGTTGCCCATTCTCTGTGACAAACTGATAGCGCGGTGTGTTTTTTGCGTCCTTTGCGCCATCAAGACTCACCGTGATCTTGTCGTCAGATCCCTTCATGGTCATGATCAGGCGGTTGTTGGCTGTGGTAACGGTCAGATCGCTCTCTTTATATCCGTTCAATCGGATGGAAAGGGGGCCATTGGTTGAAATCGTGTCGCGTCCATCTCCGGCTGAGAATGTGTATTCGGCAAGGCTGTTGTTGCCACCTGTTTGGTGAATGGTCATCGTATCATCGCCCTTGCCACCGGATGCAAAAATGCGATTGCCTTCCAGATACATGGTGTCATTGCCATCGCCCCCATCAATGCCGATGAGCGATTGTCCGGAGACCTTGATGGTGTCATCTCCGGCACCACCAGTGACATTCATGATCAGCGATCCGGTCAACTGTATGTCATCATTGCCCGCGCCGCCGTCAATATCGGTCATAAAAGCTGCGCTGGCTTTGAGGCTGTCCTTGCCATCACCCAGTGAGACACCAGCAATAGCCGCACTTTTGGCCATCACGCTGTCGTCGCCATTGCCGGTTTCGACGTTATAAAC
>CAJYRE010000072.1 GCA_913776675.1 Rhizobiaceae bacterium | reverse complement strand
TTCATCGCCTCCGAGGTGATGTTCTTTGTGGCGTGGTTCTGGGCTTTCTTCGATGCCAGCCTGTTTCCGCATGATGCCATGCAAACCTCACGCTTGGCCTTTACGGGTGGTCAGTGGCCGCCAAAGGGCATTGAGGTGCTCGATCCATGGCACCTGCCGATTTACAACACGGTGATTCTGCTGTTGTCGGGCACCTGTGTCACCTGGGCGCACCATGCGCTGTTGCACAATGACCGCAAGGGTCTGATCAGTGGCTTGGTCCTGACAGTTCTGCTGGGGGCCCTGTTCTCCTGTGTGCAGATTTACGAATATGCCCATGCGCCCTTCGACTTTAAAAATTCGATTTATGGTGCCACCTTCTTCATGGCCACCGGCTTCCACGGTTTTCACGTGCTGGTGGGGACGATTTTCTTGCTAGTTTGCCTGCTTCGTGCTGCCAAAGGCGATTTCACACCCAAACAGCATTTTGGTTTTGAAGCGGCTGCCTGGTATTGGCATTTCGTGGATGTGGTCTGGCTGTTTTTGTTCTTTGCCATCTATATCTGGGGTGGCTGGGGCGCGCCCTTGGCTCACGGCTGAGGATAGGGCTGTAAGAATGAGCAAAAGGCGGCGTGCAAGCGCCGCCTTTGTTTTTCAGAACAACTGGGCAATGAGGATGCAGCGCGTATGGTCCATAACAGTGATTTTCCACCCATTGAGCTGAGCCGTGTTGCGCTGTCTGCTTGCTGCCCCCGCTGCGGAGGGGCTGGATTGTTTCGTGGTGTTTCCACGCTCAAGCCAGCATGTACGGCCTGTGGTTTTGATTATGCCAAGATTGATCCCGGTGATGGGGCATCGATTTTTGTGATTTTGATTGTCAATTTTCTGGTGGTGGGCATGGCGCTCTATACCGAGGTGACCTATTCCCCCGGCCTTTGGGTGCATTTTGTGGTGTTTGGCCCTCTGGCCATTGGCCTTTCACTATGGCTTTTGCGCACCATCAAGGCTTTGCTGATCGGCCTGCAATATCAAAACAATGCCCATCAGGGCATGATTGATCGACATTAGGTCCGCAAGATATGGTGCGCGCAAGGACGATTTTGAGCGGCATTCTGGTGCTGGCCGTGTTCACTGTGCTGGTGATGCTGGGCACCTGGCAATTGCACCGTTTAAGCTGGAAAGAGGGGCTGCTGGCCGATATTGAAAACCGTCGCCATCAACCCGCCGTTTCGGTGGAAGAGGTGATGGCCATGGCACGGGCTGGCACCGATGTGGATTATCGCGCCATGTCGGCCACGGGTGTGTTGTTGCATGACAAGGAACGCCGCTTTCTGGCAACACATGAGGGGGTGGCCGGGTTTTATATTTACACACCCTTGTTGCTGGCCGATGGCCGCTACCTGTTTGTCAATCGTGGGTTTGTGCCCGATGACAGGAAGAAACCGGAAACGCGGATGAGTGGCCAGTTGCAGGGCACCCAGCGGATAACCGGGCTGGCTCGCGCCAAACTGCTGGAAAAGCCATCAAGGCTGGTGCCAGACAATGATACGGCAAAGAATGTTTTCTACTGGAAAGATCTGGATGCCATGGCCAGCAGCGTTGGCCTCAGCGCAGAGAAGGTCTTGCCCTTCTTTCTGGATGCCGGACCGGAGCCTGTGCCGGGAGGATTGCCGATTGGTGGCGTGACACAGATCGATCTTCCCAACAGCCATTTGCAATATGCACTGACATGGTATGGTCTTGCTGCCACGCTGGCGGTGATTTCGCTGGTGGTGATGTTTCGGAAGAAAGTATGAGCGTATTTTCGGGGTAAATGATTCATTTGGAGGGGAAATGTCTATTGTTGCTAATTTTTTTATCGCTCTCATCGCGCTGGAGCATTTTTATATTTTGATTGTACAAATGTTCATGTGGACAGCACCGCGCGGTCGCAAGATGTTTCGGATGACGTCGGAGAAGGCGGAAATCACCAGGGTGATGGCGGCCAATCAAGGGCTATATAACGGCATTCTGGTGGCGGGGCTGGTGTGGTCGCTGGTACAGCGCGATCCGATGTTTGCTTTTCAACTCAAGCTGTTTTTTGTTGGCGCTGTGATCACGGCTGGCCTATATGGAGGTTTAACCGTGTCGCGGCGGATTGTCATGGTGCAGGGCCTGCCCGCGATTATTGCTTTCGTGTTGGTGCTTCTGGCTGGAATATAATGGAAACTGTGACGGCAAAACCGCCTTTGACAATCAGACTCTGCGGCCCGCGTGGGTTTTGTGCAGGTGTGGATCGTGCCATTCAGATTGTCGTGCTGGCGCTGAAAGGCTATGGCGCACCGGTGTATGTGCGGCATGAGATTGTTCACAACCGTTATGTTGTGGAAGGTCTTGAGGCGAAGGGTGCTGTTTTTGTCGAGGAATTGGATGAAATTCCGGTGGAACATCGCAGCCAGCCTGTGGTGTTCTCGGCCCATGGTGTGCCCAAATCGGTGCCGGAAGATGCGGAAAAGCGCAATCTTTTCTATCTTGATGCCACATGTCCGCTGGTGTCCAAGGTGCATAAACAGGCCATGCGCCATCAGCGGTTGGGCCGTCATGTGATTTTGATCGGCCATGCAGGTCACCCGGAAGTGATTGGCACCATGGGCCAATTGCCCGAAGGCAGCGTGTCGCTGGTGGAGACGGTGGAAGATGCCGCCACCTATCAGCCGATGGATGCGGACAATCTCGGCTTTGTCACACAAACCACCCTGTCTGTGGATGATACGGCAGGCGTGATTGCCAAATTGCAGGAGCGTTTTCCCGCCTTGAAAGCGCCTGCCGCCGACAGCATCTGTTATGCCACCACCAATCGGCAGGAAGCGGTGAAACAGGCGGCTCCCGGCTGCGATTTGTTCGTCACAGTCGGTGCGCCCAATTCCTCCAACTCAAAACGGCTGGTGGAAGTGGCTTTGAAGGCAGGCGCAGAGCGCTCCATTCTGGTGCAGCGCGCCAGTGAGCTGGATTGGGATGCCATTGGCAACATCCGCACCCTTGGCCTGTCGGCGGGAGCATCTGCACCGGAAGTGGTCGTCAACGAGATTATCGAGGCCTTCAAAGCACGCTTTGATGCCACCATCGAATTGGCGGAATTCTCGATTGAAGATGAAAACTTTCTGGTTAATCGGGAGTTGCGCAATATCGAACTGACCCCGGAAGACATGGCCTTTGTGAACGGTTGACGTTCTTCCAGCACAAGCCCATTGCGACTCCTATTGCGCCGAGGCGCGGATGTGATCGGCAAAATACTGGATTGTTTTTTGCAGGCCAATTGTCAACGGCGTCGATGGTGTCCATGACAGCATGGTTTTTGCCACTGTAATATCCGGTTGGCGCCGATGAGGATCGTCCGCAGGCAGGGCAACATGCACACGCTGGCTGCCGGAGCTGGTGAGATTGACAATCACATCAGCCAGCGCCTGCATGGTGACTTCTGCGGGGTTTCCCAGATTGACCGGCCCTGTTATGGGGTCAGGCGTTTTCATCAGCCGCACAAGCCCATCCACAATATCATCAACATAACAAAAGCTGCGCGTTTGCTGGCCATCGCCATAAATGGTGATTGCCTCGCCATTTAACGCCTGCACAATGAAATTGCTGACAACACGCCCATCGTCTTGTCGCATGCGGGGGCCGTAGGTGTTGAAAATCCGCGCAACCTTGATGTTCACACCATATTGCCGGTGATAATCAAAAAACAGGGTTTCTGCGCAGCGTTTCCCTTCGTCGTAGCAACTGCGCAGACCAATGGGATTGACATGCCCCCAATAGGTTTCGGGTTGAGGATGTATTTGCGGATCGCCATAGACTTCGCTGGTTGAGGCTTGCAAAATGGTGGCCTTGGTCCGCTTGGCCAAATCCAGCATATTGATGGCACCCAACACATTGGTTTTGATCGTCTGAATGGGATCTGCCTGATAATGAACCGGGCTGGCAGGACAGGCCAGATTATAAATCTGATCCACCTCGACAGCCAGTGGCAGGGTAATATCATGCTGCAATGACGTGAAACGATGATGGTGAAGCAGATGCTCGATATTGGATGGGCGGCCCGTTTGATAATGATCGGCGCAGAGTACCTCGCAGCCATCCGCGAGAAGGCGTTCGCACAGGTGGGAACCAACAAAACCGGCACCGCCAGTGACTAAAACCCGCTTTTTCACGTCAAACCTATAGGATTTCTCAACAGGACAGCACACTGATCATGCGATCAGGCACCGTGTTTACTTCTGGAAGACACAGGTATTACATGTTTCATAACCCTGAGCGCAATTGCAAAGCATGGATGGTTTGGCGACACGACGGAATTATTGTGCTGCAATGGCTTCAAGCTGCTCAAAGCCGGGGCGGGTTCGAGTGCGCGTCAGGCTGTTGGAAATGGCTATTGTGCCGTCTGGCATGTCTTTGCGCACCACAACATTGGCATCCACGCGGCAATCATTGCCAATGGTGACGCCCGGGCGAATGCGTGCGCCCATGGCAATCATGCAGCGTTTTCCAATCCGAACATCGCTGGCAAGGGTTGCATGCGGCATGATAACGCTAAAATCGTCAACCTCAACGCGCGCACCCAGAACATTATGGGTAAAAAGATGAACATGCCGCCCAAGGGTCACATCGGTGAGAACGCAAAAGGGACCAATATAAGCCCCATCACCAATGGTCGCATGTGACGATACGACAGAGGACGGATGAATGAAGCGAGGCCAGCGGCAGTTTTGCAAAACCGGACGTGCCCGAATCTGTGAGGCATGATTGGGGTTGGCAACGGTCAGGAAGGCATCCACAGGCGCGCCGTTGATGCTCTCAATCAGGTTCACCTCATGCCCAAGCACGTGACCCGCCGGATGATCATCTACGATACCACGAACGTGAACTCCAGCCGTTTCAAACACACAGATAAGATTGCGGGCATTCCTGCCGCCGCCAACCAGGATCACGCCCTCCGGAGAGGAAGGCAACAACGGAGCGATGGCAGAGGTTGGCATTGCGTGTCTCCATAGGCATTGGTCTGTGGTGTCGATCTTGTCTCGCCACAGACCATTCTTTCATCAGGTTTTATCAGGGCCGGTCCGGTGTCGGCGCGCTGCATGTTTCATGTCCTGATTGTGCATCAGACAATAAACCCGATTGTCATGTTTGGACGCATGATGTTCCACGATATTTTCATAGAGCATAACAATTGTACAATTTGACATTGCGATTTCGACGAGAAGAAAGTCAAGTATTCACCATGAGAAAAATAACATCCAAAATCGTGTCCATCAATCCATGATTGCGTCTCATTGTGAACGAGGCTTTGTGGGGTCGCAATCTTCATATTGCTTCTCGATGATAAAAGAAGGGGATAACGTTTATTTTAATGTGCCCTCATGCATCCTCAGTTGTGCTGGGGGGATAATTTTGTTTTCAATGCGCTCGAAGTTGGTCGTGATTGATCTTTATACAAAAGAAGCGGCAGCGGCTTGTATTGTATCGAGAATAAGCCCGGTTTGAGCAGGACATCGTCTATGATCC
>CAJYRE010000071.1 GCA_913776675.1 Rhizobiaceae bacterium | reverse complement strand
GCAGCCATTCTATTCTTTTTAATGGTATCGAAACCTAAACTTAACCTTATCAAGAAATAGTAAAAGCCTGAGGAAGGCTTATTTCAGCGTCCGGCTGTTTTTCTTTGTCCCTCCCCGACAGATGTATCGAGTAACGTTCATGGGCAGCACAGATTACCGGAATGTGGCCGTATTGCTTCCGTGCTATAATGAAGCCAGCACCATTGCCAGCGTGGTGCGCGGCTTTCAACTGGCGCTGCCTGACGCTAAAGTCTATGTCTACGACAACAATTCCACTGACGGCACAGCACTTGCCGCCCTGTTGGCCGGGGCCGAGGTGCTGCAAGAGCGCAGACAGGGCAAGGGCCATGTGGTGCGCCGCATGTTTGCTGATATTAATGCCGAAATCTATATCATGGCGGATGGTGATGGCACCTACACACCCGCAGATGCGGTAACGCTGATCCACACATTGCAAACCGAGCGGGCCGATATGGTCGTGGGCACCCGCAAAGGCGTGCATGAGGATGCCGGACGCCGGGGCCACGCCTTGGGCAATCGAGTGTTCAACGGTCTGTATCGGTTTTTGTTTGGCCCCGGTTTTACCGATATTTTTTCCGGCTATCGAGCCTTCTCGCGCCGGTTTGTGAAGAGCTTTCCCGCCGTATCAACCGGCTTTGAGATCGAGACGGAAATGTCCGTTCATGCTTCCCGGCTTCACCTCACCGTGATTGAACGGGAGCTGGACTATGGTCGAAGACCAGAGGGATCACACTCCAAACTCTCAACACTGAAAGACGGAGCCAGAATTCTCTGGATGTTGGCCATGCTGACCAAGGAGACCCGGCCTTTTGCGTTTTTTGGCGCGATTGCCGCTGCATTTCTTCTGGCAAGCATCACGTTCATGACGCCTGTGCTGATGGAGTATTTTGCCACCGGCCTTGTGCTGCGCCTGCCCACCTGGGTGTTTTCCATGGCACTTTTGATGATCAGCCTGCTGATCTTCACCGCAGGGCTGATTCTTGATTCGCTGTCGCGGGCGCGTGTGGAACAGTTGCGCCTGCATTATATGAGCCAGCCACTCACCGCCTACGGTCACGCCGGGCAGGCTCCAGACAACACCAGCAAGGTGGCTAACGCTGCATGAAAAAACTCATTCGCTTTGCTTTGGTCGGCACCGCAGGTTTTGCCGTAGATGCCAGTGTGCTGTGGCTGCTGATGGAGATAACCCCGCTTGGCGCTTTCACCGCCCGGATTTTTGCCATTGCCACGGCCATGTTCACCACATGGATGCTCAACCGGGCTTTCACGTTTGGCGCATCAAAACGCACCATCGTGGCAGAGGGATTTCGCTACGGCTCCGTGGGCGTCGTCTCCGCTCTGGTCAATTATGGGATCTATGCCGGACTGCTGCTGAGCAGCCCGACACTCAAGCCGTTTTTTGCGCTGGTGCTGGCATCGCTGGCCGCCATGCTGTTCAGCTTCTTCGGCTATTCCAGATTTGTGTTTGGCAGAAAAAATTAGCCAGCTATTAAACCGCTTCCCATCCGTCTTTCTCACTGGCACGATAAATCGCATCAATAAAACGCTGATTGGCTTTGGAGTTTTCCAGCGTGACCACCTCGGCACTCTCGCCCGCAGCAGCCTTGGCAAAAGCCTCCACCTCACGGCGATATTGCCGGCTATCCGGAAAACGGAAGATCTGCGAGGTGCCGTGCGACTGATTGCTCAACTCCACCTCTTCCGCACCCCAGCGATCGGCGTTGAAGGGGGATTTCACCTCGATAAAGCCTTGGTCCCCATGAAACACCATGATTTGGCGATTGGCCATTTGCGTGGCAATGTAAAAGCTCATGTCAAAGCTGCCGAAATCCGCCTTGACGCTGGAATAAATATCCGTGCCAAACTCTGCATCGCGCTCGGTCACCGCCTGTACGCGCAGCGGTTCCTGCCCGGTGACAAACCGGGTGGTAATGGTGGGATAAACGCCAATATCGGGCAAGGCACCACCGCCCAGCGCCGGAATATTGCGCATATTGCCGGGATCACGATTAAAATACGTGAAAGCGCCCTGCACATGGCGCAAGCGGCCAATGGCTCCCTCCTGCACCAGGGCGCGCACCTTCTGCCAGACCGGCGTGTAGGTCACCATAAAGGCTTCGGACACCAGCACACCATTGCGATCACGGGCGGCAATCAGACTGTCAATCTCTTCGGCCTTCAAGGCTATAGGCTTTTCACACAACACATGCTTGCCTGCATCGGCCGCCTTGATGGTCCATTCCACATGCTGCGAGGTCGGAAGCGGAATATAGACAGCATCGATCTTATCTGAGGCCAGCATTTCTTCATAAGAGCCAAAAGCATGCGGCACCGAAAACCGGTCGGCCATGGCGCGGGCTTTGGTCAGATCCCGGCTGGCAATGGCGGTCACAACCGCATTTTCCGCATCCTGAATGGCCGGAACCACAAGTTCACGGCCAATTTTTGCCGTCGATACAATACCAAAACGCAGCATTCTGTTCTCCTCCATAGGCCCGGCAAACATAGGGCAAGGCCGCAAGAGCATCAACCATCTTGCTCGCAGCAATGTGAGAGATGAAAGGTTGCCAATCCCTCGCTTGGCGCTAGGTTTCCAGCATCGCTTCACCCACAATCGCTTCACACGTTTGGAGGAATTCCCATGCAATATCGTCATCTTGGCCGCTCAGGTCTTTCCATCGCGCCCGTTGTGTTTGGCGGCAATGTTTTTGGCTGGACAGCCGATGAACAGACCTCGTTCAAACTGCTCGATGCGTTTTTCGATGCCGGCTACAATGCCATCGACACCGCCGATGTCTATTCGCGCTGGGTGGAGGGTCATGTTGGGGGCGAATCGGAAACCGTGATTGGCAAATGGCTGAAGACCGGCCATGTTGCCCGCGACAAAATGGTGATTGTCACCAAAGTGGGCATGGATGTCGGCCAAGGAAAAATCGATCTTTCCGCCAAATGGATTATCGAAGAGGTCGAAAACTCCCTCAAGCGTCTTCAGACCGATTATATCGATCTCTATCTCTCCCATACCTTTGATGCCGACACGCCGCATGAGGAAACTTTAAGCGCCTATGCCAAATTGAAAGAACAGGGCAAAATCCGCTCTGTTGGTTGCTCAAACTTCGATGCTGGCCAATTGCAAGCCTCGTTTGATACCGCCACGCATGCTGGCCTGCCAGCCTATGATGTGATTCAACCGGAATATAATCTCTACACCCGCGACCGGTTTGAAGGGCCACTGGCTGATCTGTGCATCAAGGAAAATATCGGCGTGATCAGCTATTATGCGCTGGCCGCTGGCTTCCTCACTGGCAAATACCGCAAGGCCGAAGATACACACGGCAAGGCCCGCAGCTATCGGGTCGGCGATTATCTCAACGAGAAGGGCCATGCCATTCTGGCGGCACTGGATACCGTTGCCAAAGAGACCGGCACCACGCCAGCCACTGTTGCCATCGCCTGGGTTGCTGCCCGCCCCGGCATTACAGCCCCCATCGCCTCTGCCACCAGCCTTTCGCAGCTCGATGCGATGATCAAGGCTGGAAACCTTGCCTTGACGAAAGAGCAGATGGATCTTTTGAATACAGCAGGCGCATGACATCCGCACCACTTTAAAGCCTGCATCAGTGAGCCCCGGTATACAGCGCCGTGCGCCATATATGGCGCACGGCGCTGTAACACTTTTAATCTGCTGCATTGCATCACAATGCCGAAATCAACCATTGACTGCAAAATCTCAATATGTAACTTTGAGAATATACTGACTGCTCTTCACAAGAGAGACAGGATCAAAACAATTATATCATAATAAAAATTCAGTTTGGCCGCAGAGGGGGTCTGATGTCGAATGTTGCCGGTAAAGCATACGGAATGAATGTCATAACACCGATGAAGCCCTATCTTACATGGGTCAATCGGTTCATCTTCATGATTGCGCGCGCCTTGCCGGCAACATTGGGCGGATTGCTGGGCTTGTCCATTATCCATTTTGCCCGCTGGGTGCTGATCAAGCGCGACCAGTGGCCCGATTACGGCCAAGGCAAGCAGACATTGCAAAATGATTACATGCTGTTTTGCAGCAACTTCAATGGAACATGGGATCAGTATATTGATGCCTTTTCCGATGGCATTCCCAATGGACTGGACCTGTTCTGGTATTCCAGCACTGGCTATCCCCATTCCATTCCAATCACACCCTTTAAAAACTACATCCGCGCCAATCAGATTGATACGGACTATTATTACAATGCCACGCCGGGCGTGGGACAGCGCGACATCAAGGCGTCCCTGCGCGTTCGTCAGGCCATTCTGGAGCTGATGCAGGCGGATGCGACAGCCACCAGTGATGATGCTTTTATGGCGGCCTACCGCAAGGCTGCCCGCGATATGCAGAATTCTCTACCAAGTCCCGGCTATGCACCCATTGCCAGCACGGCCAGTGAGAAAGCCGACAGAAACCGGTTGTTGTGGCTGGATCATACGCCAGAAGAACTGCTGAAAACCTGATTGCAGTCTAATGAGTTGCCTGTGTTGTATCATCTTGCACATGTGCTGTGTGGCAAGACGGGCGGATCTTCATCATAACACATTTCATTTTCCACATATGTTGCAGTGAATGATGCCCGCAAACCGCGCAAACAGCCGGGGTTCGCAGCGACAGTGTCCTTCCGACGATTGATTGTGAAAGGCAAAACCCATGCCCAACCTGGATGGTGGCCATTATTTTCTGACCGTACTCATTCCCGTCAAAACCGATCTGGTGGACTCCGGTGCGATGGCACCGGTCAGCCATCTGCACGCCCTGAAAACCGAGTTGGAGCGCATTGCACCTGCCCGGCAATCCCCGGTGACATCCAAGGCTGACCGTGATGGCAACAGCCCCTTTGCCCGCAGCAATCGCACACATTTTGCCCGTCTGTTTGTGATCGATGATGTGGCCTTCAACGGGCGCGTTCCGCAAAATACACTGGTGAGTGCCGTCAAGGGAACCGTGCTGACCGATCCGCAGCCGGTCGATCACTT
>CAJYRE010000070.1 GCA_913776675.1 Rhizobiaceae bacterium | reverse complement strand
GAATGCCGCAGGGGCAGGTGCCTCAAGCACAGAGCATTGATGTGTTTGGCGGAAACACATCAATGCTCTGGCTTGTTGTTCTGTGTCATTGCAGACTCAAAACAGAGGCTCACTGTTGCTGGAGCTGCGCTGGATGACAAATTCATTTCATTGAATGATCGATCAAATATTGTGCTACTCAGCGGCAATTTTGCCCGCCAATGCCCTGTTTTTCATCAGTTTATAGACAATGGCATCCATCAGCGCCTGAAACGATGCATCAATGATGTTTTCCGAAACGCCCACAGTCCACCAGCGGGCACCGCTGGCATCGGTGGATTCAATCAACACGCGGGTGATGGCTTCTGTGCCGCCATTGAGGATACGCACTTTGAAATCAGCCAGTTCCAGATCTTCAATTTCATCCTGGAATTTGCCCAGATCCTTGCGCAATGCAATGTCCAGCGCATTCACTGGGCCATCGCCCTCGGCCACAGACATCACAGTCTGGCCGTCAATCACCATTTTGACGACGGCTTCCGAGACGGTTTTCAAATTGCCGTGGCTGTCAAATCGCCGTTCAATCATCACCCGGAAACTTTCCACCGAGAAAAATTCCGGCACGGTGCCGAGTGTGCGATGCGCCAAAAGCTCAAAACTGCCATCGGCCCCTTCATAGGCATAGCCGGAGGCTTCGCGCTCCTTGACGATCTCGATCAGTCGATCCAGCTTTGGATCATCCTTGGCAACGGTGATGCCGCGGCGCTTTAACTCGTTGATAAAATTGGCCTTGCCGCCCTGATCCGACACCATGACTTTGCGGAAATTGCCAACGCTACCCGGTTCCACATGCTCATAGGTTTTCGGGTCTTTCAACAGGGCTGATGCATGAATGCCTGCCTTGGTGGCAAAGGCCGATGCCCCGACATAGGGAGCCTGATGATTGGGAGACCGGTTCAGAAGCTCATCAAAAGCATGGGACAGGCGGGTGAGTTCCACCAGCTTTTCCCGATCAATGGCGGTTTCAAACCGATCTGCATAGGTGTCTTTGAGCACAAGCGTGGGGATGATGGTGGTGAGATCGGCATTGCCGCAGCGCTCGCCAATGCCGTTCAGCGTGCCCTGAATCTGTCGCACACCCGCTTCCACTGCGGCCAGCGAGTTGGCAACCGCCTGTCCCGTATCATTATGGGCATGAATGCCCAGCGATGTGCCGGGAATGCCCGCCTCCATCAAAGCCGAGACAATGGCGCGGATTTCCGGTGGTTGAGTGCCGCCATTGGTGTCGCATAGCACCACCCAGCGCGCACCGGCATCATAGGCGGTTTTGGCACAGGCCACGGCATAGCCGGCGTTGGCCTTGTAGCCATCAAAGAAATGCTCGCAATCCACCAGCGCTTCCTTGCCCGCCGCCACAACGGCCTTGACGCTATCATGAATGGCTTCGAGATTGTCCTCATTGGTGCAGCCAAGCGCGACCTTCACATGATAATCCCAGCTTTTCGCCACCAGACAGATGGCATCGCTTTCCGCTTGCAAAAGCTGATTCAGGCCGGGATCATTGGAGGCGGACACACCAGCCCGCTTGGTCATGCCAAAGGCGGTAAAGCGGGCAGAGCGGGTGCGCTTTTGGGCAAAAAACGCCGTATCTGTCGGATTGGCACCCGGATAGCCACCCTCAATATAATCCAGCCCGAAATCATCCAGCATGGCGGCAATGGAGATTTTATCTTCAACCGAAAAATCAATGCCGGGTGTCTGCTGCCCATCGCGCAGGGTGGTGTCAAACAGGGTGATTTTTTCGCGTGTCATGGGTGCCTCCCAAAGGCATATGCATTATGTGTTTTAAATTTTTCCGGCAAAGCGATCGGTAGCGCGGATCAATTGGTTGAGAATGCCCGGCTCGCTCATGGCATGGCCCGCCGCTTCAATAATATGAAAATCCGCATCGGGCCACGCTTTGGAAAGCGCCCAAGCATAATGCAGCGGGCAGGGCATATCATAGCGGCCATGTATGATCACGCCGGGAATGCCCTTGAGTTTGAAGGCATTTTTCTGCAATTGCCCGTCTTCCATCCAGACGCGATTGACGAAAAAATGGTTTTCCAGCCTTGCAAAGGCAATGGCGTAATTGTCCTCTCCAAAATCCTCGATCTGTTGCAGGTTGGGAATGAGCGAAATGGTGGCTCCTTCCCATTGGCTCCAGGCGCGGGCGCATTCAAGCTGAACGGCCTTGTCATCTCCGGTCAAGCGCCGATGATAGGCGGCCATCAAATCACCGCGCTCGTTTTCTGGGATGGGCGCCATGAATTTTTCCCAGCGGTCGGGATACATCTGCGAGACACCAAACTGATAATACCAATCCAGCTCGGCCTTGGTGCAGGTATAAATGCCACGCAGCACCAGCTCGCTGACCCGCTCCGGGTGGGTTTCGGCATAGGCCAGTGCCAGCGTGGACCCCCATGAGCCGCCGAACACCAGCCATTTTTCAACGCCGATCATCTGGCGTAAACGCTCAATATCCGCCACCAGATGCCATGTGGTGTTGGCTTCGAGATGGGCGTGCGGGGTGGATTTGCCACAGCCGCGCTGATCGAACAGGATCACATCATAAAGCGAGGGATCAAACACCCGCCGCTGGTTCGGGTTAATACCACCGCCCGGACCG
>CAJYRE010000069.1 GCA_913776675.1 Rhizobiaceae bacterium | reverse complement strand
GCGTCCGCCACAGGGCAGATGGATATAGAGATTGGAAATGGCCTCATAGACCGGGTTTTCAATCGGCAGAGAATCCTGTGTCAGCACGGATGCAAAGCCACGAGCCAGAAACATGCCGGCCAAAGTGACAATGAAGGACGGCACTTTCAGAAAATAAATCACCGCCCCCATAATGGCCCCGAAACAGGCGGACATCACCAGAACCAGCACAAAGACCAGCAGCGGATCAAATCCCTTGCCGATCAGCATGGCCGCCACCACGCCTGTCAGGCCAATCACGGCACCAATCGACAGATCAATTCCGCCAGAGAGAATGACAAAGGTTGCGCCCACCGCGGCGATACCGAGAAAAGCGTTGTCGGTGAGGAAATTGCCGAACACCCGGGTGGACAACATTGCCGGATATTGCATGATGCACAGGGCATAAGCCACGATGAAAATCAGTGTGGTGGCAGCCAGAGGCCGATAGCGCGGGTTCATCCTGCCTTCTCCGAAGTCTGAATTTTTTGCGAGGTCACGGGCGCTTTGCGCTGGGTCCAGAAACTCATCACCGTTACAACCCGATCCGATTGCAGCACCAGAATGATGATGATGACGATGGCCTTGACGATGAGGTTGAACTCTGGCCGCAGGCCAGACACCAGAATGCCGGTATTCATGGCTTGAATGATCACGGCTCCCAGCACCGACATGGCAATGGAGAAACGCCCACCCAACAGCGAGGTTCCGCCAATCACCACTGCCAGAATGGCATCCAGTTCCAACCAGAGCCCGGCATTATTGGCATCGGCACCATGAATATCAGCGGCGGCAATGGTGCCGGCAATGGCCGCACACAGGCCACCAAAACCATAGACAGCGACAATCAGCGTCCGGCTGCGCAGGCCCGTGTAATTCGCGGCCGATAAATTGGTACCAATCGCCTCAATAAACAGGCCGATTGCGGTGCGCCGCACGAGAAAATGCGTGCCCAGCATCAGCAGCAGCGCAATCACCACCGGCATAGGAAAGCCCAGAACAGAGCCTGTGCCGATAAAAATCAGAGCCGGATCGGTAAACGTGACAATTGAGCCAGAGGTGATCAACTGGGCCAATCCACGACCCGCCACCATCAAAACCAGCGTTGCCACAAAAGGCTGAATGCCCAGATAGGCCACCAGCCCGCCATTCCAGAGACCGCAGACCACACCAATCAGCAAGGATGCCAGCAAGATAACCGGCAATGAATGGCCCGCAACCGCAAAAGTGGCAGCCACGGCACCGGCCATGGCCATCACCGCGCCCACGGACAGATCAATACCGCGGGTGGCAATAATGGCTGTCATGCCAATGGCCAGAATCGCCACCGGCGCACCCCGGTTCAACACATCAATCAAGCTGCCGAACAGGCGACCATCGCGCCAGGCAACATCAAAAAAGCCCGGAAAGACCAACCAGTTGAGCAGCAAAACCGCAACAAGGGCCGCAAACTGGGGCTTCATCAAAGAGGAAAGTGGTGTTTTTTTCATACAACAGCCCCTTCTGGCTGGGCGTCAGCGGTCGGTTGGGCCGCAATGGTTTGCACGATCACATCCGGGCTAATGTCAGCACCATGCAACTCGGCAACCATCTTGCGATCGCGCATCACGACAATGCGCGACGAATAGCCGACAACCTCATCCAGTTCTGACGAGATGACAATCAAGGCGAGGCCATCCTCTCGCAGGCGGCTGATCATGCGCACGATTTCCGCATGGGCCCCCACATCAATGCCGCGGGTTGGTTCATCCAGAATGAGAAACCGTGGATCGGTGGCCAGCCAGCGCGCCAGAATGGCTTTTTGCTGATTGCCGCCGGAGAGCAATTTGATGGGCAATTCAGCAGAGGCTGTGCGAATATCCAGCGCCTCAATGAATTGCCCGGCAATTTCCATTTGTTCATCACGGCTGAGCGTTTTAAACCAGCCAAGCTTGGCTTGCATGGCAATAATGATGTTTTCACGCACCGATAGATCACCAAAGATCCCATCCGCCCGCCGGTCTTCCGGGCAAAAGCCAAACCCGAGATCAACGGCATCGCGGGGCGAGCGTATCCGCACAGCCTGTCCATCGACGTTCAACTGGCCTGTTCCGGCAACATCAATGCCAAACATCAATCGGGCCATTTCGGTGCGCCCGGACCCCAGAAGCCCCGCAACTCCAATGACTTCACCCCTGCGAATATTCAGCGTAAAAGGCTCAACCCTGCCCTCAAGCCCATAATGCTCAAACTGCATCATGCTTTCGCCAGCCTCAGCTTCAATGCCGACCACGGCTTCGTGATGCAAGGACAGGTCTTTGCCCAACATCATCCGAACCACAGTTGTCCGATTGAGATTGCTGATCGCCTCACTGCCCACAAGGCAGCCGTTGCGCAGCACGGTGACCCGATCACACAGCTCGAACACCTGATCCAGAAAATGGGTGATGAAAACAATGGCCAATCCTCTGGCCTTCAAGGTGCGGACAATATCGAACAGCTTCAGCACTTCGGAGCGGTCAAGACTTGCGGTTGGCTCATCCAGAATGAGAACCTTGCCGGACAGCTCAACGGCGCGCGCAATGGCGATAATCTGCTGAACCGCAACCGAAAAGGTAGAAAGCTCGGCCCGCACATCAATATCCAGCCCGTAACCTGCCAGAATCGCGCGCGCCTGCCGCTCCATGAGGCGGTGATCCACCAGACCGAATCGACGCGGCTGACGGCCAATGAACAGATTATCGGCCACGGTCATGTTCGGCAGAAGGTTAACCTCCTGATACACCGTACCAATGCCAGCACTCTGCGCCTGCTGCGGCGTGGAAAAGCTCATGGCCTGGCCATCCACCAGCACTGTGCCGCCATCCGGCACATAGGCACCGGTGAGAATTTTGATCAACGTTGATTTTCCGGCACCATTCTCGCCCAGAAGAGCATGCACCTCACCGCGCCGAAAGCTGATGTCCACAGCGTTCAACGCCATATGTGTGCCAAATGTTTTGATAATGCCCTTTGCCGCAAGAACGGCGACGTCATTGTCCGTCATGGTGTCACCCAGCTCCTGTTTCTATACCAGCGCACCAAAATCTGGAATCGCCACGCTGCTACAGGTTTTGTTGTCGCATCGGAGTTTTCAGGGAAATTTCAGCCCTGAAACCGCGTTGCTGACGCCAGCAACGCGGTTCTGTGCGCGGGTCTTAGTAGCCGAGGCCCTTGCGGCGCTCATATTCACCCTTCGGATCATCAGCAGGCGTGTAGAGCTTGGACTCGGTGATGATGAACTTCTCAGGCTTTTTGCCATCCTTGAGATAAGCGCTCAGAGCATCAAAGGCAGGG
>CAJYRE010000068.1 GCA_913776675.1 Rhizobiaceae bacterium | reverse complement strand
TTCTGATTGTGGCGCTGGTGCTGCTTTATGCCCTGCTGGCCACCACCATCGCTACCTTGGCACTGGGTACCGCGCCATGGTGGGTGCATTTTCTGTATTTTCTGCTGACCGGCGTGTTGTGGGTGGTGCCTGCCATGCTGATTATCAAGTGGATGGCTGGCCCTGTTGCCAAAAACAGACCGTGATTGTTGTCCCATGACCTCATCCGCGCCGGTGCCTGTATGTGCCCTTTCGCTGGACCTTTTCACCACAATGGAACCGCTGGAGGATGATTGGCGGCGGCTGGAAACAGATGATTATTGCTCGCTGCATCAAGGCTATGACTGGTGCCGGGCGTGGGTGAAGACCCACGCAAACCCCTTGGCGATTGTGCGAGGGCAATGGAACGGTCGGACCGTGCTGATTCTGCCGCTGGAAATCACCACCGCAGTCATGGTCCGACGGGCAAGTTTCATCGCCGCCCGCTTCAGCAATATCAACACGGGTCTGTTTACCCCTGAGCTACGGCAGCAAATGCGCCGAGCATCCATCAAACCCTTTGCCCAACAGCTTGTTTCGCTTTTAAAACCTCATGCAGACGTGCTGAGTTTAAGCAATATTCCGCTGCACTGGCGTGGCGAGCATCATCCCTTGGCAAGTCTGCCGTGTGTTGAACACCAGAACCATGCCTTTCAACTGCCGCTCTTTGCTGATTTCAGTGCCACAATCGCCCAACTGAACGCCAAACGCCGCCGCAAGAAATTTCGCAACCAGCAACGCAAACTGGAAAATTACGGCGGCTATCAGCATGTGATTGCCGAGCGGGATGAACAAAAGACCCACCTGCTTGACCTGTTTTTTAAGCAAAAAGCCGTTCGTTTTAAAACTCTTGGCCTGCCGGATGTCTTTCAGACACCGGGCACCAAAGCCTTTTTTCACCAGATTCTACAGAGCGCTCATGACAGAATGAACATGCCGCTGGAACTGCATGCCCTTCAGTTAGGCCATCAGGCAAATGGCCCGATTGCTGCCATTGCAGGCCTGTCGCGCAAGGGCAGCCATGTCCTCTGTCAGTTTGGCTCTATTGATGAAACTCTGGCACCGGAAGCCAGCCCCGGCGAATTGCTGTTTTGGCTGATGATTGAACAATGCTGCGCGCAAGGCGCAACCCTGTTTGATTTTGGCCTTGGCGATCAGGGCTACAAGCGCGGCTGGTGCCCGGTGGAAACCATCCAGCACGATATTGTGCTTCCCCTCACCCCGCTGGGCCATGGTGCGGCCACTGCGCAACGCCTGCTGACCCGCACCAAAGCGGCCATCAAACATCAGCAGCATCTCTACGCTTTTCTGCAAAAAATCCGGGCACGCATGAACCACGGGGCAGAATAAAAACCATCACGCCGCGTTTTTATCTTCACCATCCGGCACAAGCGGCGTGTTATCGCTCATCAGCACCAGATCGCTATAACCGACAGCCTCAAACGCCGCCATGATCTCGGCCAGTTGCTTGCGGTCCGGCTGTGGCGC
The DNA here is from genome assembly GCA_913776675.1 of Rhizobiaceae bacterium. Classification (GTDB taxonomy): domain Bacteria; phylum Pseudomonadota; class Alphaproteobacteria; order Rhizobiales; family Rhizobiaceae; genus Allorhizobium. The sequence continues at coordinate 1,150 of CAJYRE010000068.1, read as the reverse complement.
AGACAGAATGATTTCATGCTCTTGCGCCCGGCATAAATGCGTGACGTTTTCAGGGCTGGCTGGCCCGCATTCCACCAGAACCAGATCATAAACATCCGCCAAAGCCTCAATCACCATCGACAGGCGATCCATCCCATGCAGGGCCTGACGAATATCGGCATTGCCCTTGGGCATGATATGGGCATCTGACAGACGATCCGCGTGGATTGTTTCACCAAAGGCCACATCCCCGCAGACCAGATCGGTCACGCCGGGCAAATCCTTGCTCTCTGCCATCAAAGCTGTGGGGCAACCGGACCCCGTCATATCAATCAGAATCACCGTACGGCCAGCCTTGGCAATGGCGCGCACCAGCATCACGGTGGCCGTTGAACCATCATCACCAGAGGGCGAAATGGCCACAGCTTTGGAAATGCCATTGCGCGTCAGGTAACGGGTCACCGCAGCAATGGAAAATTCATGGTCTGGCTCAACGGGGGCTTGCGACATGACAGATGGCGGCATTTCGGCATCAGGCTGCATGGCAAGATTTATGTCTCTCACAGCGTCTCTGGCCTGCGCAACAGACTGCGGGGCATGAGGGTGGGCGTCCGCTTGTGTCGCCGCAGGTTCATAGCCTGCATGGGCAAAATCCGGCTCCGGCTTGCGTGTCCGACGCGCGCCCGTCAAAGGCCCATTGCCGCCCACCGGCTCCATTGGGCCAACAGGCCGCAAGGCCCTGCCGCTAAACAGTTCGGCAAACATGACAATGATAATGCTCAGCACCAGCGTTGCCACCCCGGCCACAACGGTAATGGTCAAGACTTTGGGAAAGTTGGGCGATCCTGGCTCTGAGGCCCGCGAAATCACCCGTGCATCCGCCGGTGTGGCGTTGCTGTCCATGCGGCTTGACGCTTCGCGGTAGCGGGCCAGATAGGTTTCCAGCAATTGCCGCTGGGCGTTGGCCTCCCGCTCAAGCGCATTCAATCCCACCTGCCGATCGCCTGCTTGCGCACTCTGGGCCTTGCTGGCATTCAATTGCTGCACCAGCTCCGCCTCACGCATGCGCGCAACATTGGCATCGGATTCGAGACTGGAAACCACCTTTTTGGTTTCCGCGGCAATTTGCTGCCGCAAGGAGGCCAGTTGAGCCTTCAACGCCTTGATGCGC
>CAJYRE010000067.1 GCA_913776675.1 Rhizobiaceae bacterium | reverse complement strand
ATATGGCGCACGGGGCTGTAACACTTTTAATCTGCTGCATCATTTTCTCTTTCAATCGACTCCGATTTAAGGAATTATGCAGCAGAGGCCCTGTTTTTACGGAAATCAGTTTCGTTCATCCTGAAAGTCACACTCTGGCAGTCAAGATTGAGTATTTCACCTTCAGTGCTTGGAGCTTGTTAGGGAAAAACAGTCTTTCCGGTTCCCTTCGAACCTGACAAACCTTAGAGTGTAGCGGTTGTCTGTCATGGGTGGCAACATCCAGCACAGAAAGGGCTCGGAGACGTGAGCCTGAGTTGCATTTTGCCAAATTGCCAACTTTTATATTCATAAAATTCAGGGTATTTCAATGCTTTCATGAGCTGAATGCCAAGACATCATTTTCCATCCATAAAGCACACGAATGATCAACGCCAAGCATCAAGCCAATGCTCTTAACAGGTTCAGCCGGAGCCTCGCGTTCTACTGGCCGATTATCATTGTCAGCATGGCCGTGTTTGTTGCCATTTATATTTTCGATTCTCAGGCTGAAAAATCACGGATTGAAGACAGCAGGGCCACCGTTGCGGACAAGCTCAGCCCAATCCGCGCCCAACTGGAAGGCAATATCAAGGCCGATATTAAATTGTTGCAGAGTCTGGCAGCGGTGATTGAAACCGAGCCGACCATGAGCCAAAATCGTTTTTCGGATATTGGCCGACGACTGTTTTCCCGCCCGATGCGCCTGAAAGACATCAGCGTTGTCTATGACAAGATGACGGCTAGAATTTATCCCTATCTTCCCAATCAGGCTCTGGTGGGACAACCCTTTTCCCTCAATCCAGCCGACATCAAAGCGGCCGATCTTGCTGAAAAATACAATACATTCATTGTGGCACGCCCCAATGCCGCATCGCTGAACACAAACAGTCTGCGCATTTATTATCCCATCATCTACGGCGCAGGGCCCGACGCTTTGGGCAACAATCAGCCCCTGTCAGCCAACGCCCGTGACCTGCTGATGGGCACCATTGAAGTGAACAGGTTGTTCAAGGAAAGCGGTCTTCTTGATCCTGCTCTCAACCTCAATGTTGCGCTCTATGACAACACAGATGGACAAAGCACACCAATTCTGGGCGATCCCGAGCTGATCCGTAATTCCTTTCTGAACATGACGGTCAATATCGGGGCACAAAGCTGGGTTCTGGCGGCCAGTCCGAAAGAACCTGTGCGCGACATGACTGACGAGCGATCCAAACGCCGGGTCATGATGTTTTTCCTGACGTTTATGATTCTGGCACCCATCCTGTGGGTGGCTCGGCTTCTGGAAGAACGACAGGGCAATATTGCCGAATTGAATGAGCAGAAAAACGAATTGCGAAGCCTTTCCCAGCGACTGCAACTGGCGCTGGATTCCTCGCAGATTGGTGTATGGGAGCTGGATATTGCCACGGGCAGGCTCTTCTGGGATGACCGCATGCTCCAGCTTTATGGCATGGACCCCGACATGCACGAAACCGATATAGACTATTGGAAAAACTCTATCCATCCCAGCGATCGTGACGCCACGGCAAAGCGTTTTGACAGCGCCATCCGCTCAAATACCGATTATTCAACCCAGTTCAGAATTATCACACCCACGGGTGAAATCCGCCACCTCCGAGCCTTTGGTGCCGTCTACCGTGATGCGCATTTTCGCAAGAAAATCGTCGGCGTCAATTGGAGCGTGACAGCCGACATCAAAATGCAGGAAGACCTGCAAGAAGCCAAAAATGCCCTCGAAGCACAAAACCGTGAGCTGGAAAATGCGCGGCTGGCGATGGAATACAGCTCCCTGCACGATCCGTTGACGGGACTGGCCAACCGCCGCTATCTGGACAAATATCTGGCAGAGGTCAATCAGATAGACAATCATCTGACAGCCGTGCTGCATATCGATCTTGACCGCTTCAAAGACATCAATGATACGCTCGGCCATGCGGCTGGTGACACCATGCTGCGCCATGTGGCCAACCAGATCCGAACCATGCTGCAAGACCATGACTTTGCCGCGCGCATTGGCGGCGATGAGTTTGTGGTCGTCTGCCAGGGTGTGCCGGGTGAGGCGGAAGAACGCGCCAAAGCCATGGGTGAGGAACTGATCACAGCCATCAATCAACCCATACCGTGGGAGGGGCAGGATTGCCGTGTGGGTGCCAGCATTGGTGTGGCGCTCATTCCACAAAGTCTCGACAGCATGGAACTGGCGCTGATCAACGCCGATATTGCACTGTATGAAGCCAAGCGGCGCGGAAAAAACCGGCTGGAGTTTTTCTCCGACACCTTGAAAGAAGCGACGCTTTCCACCAAGCGCACCGCCGATGCCATTCTCAAATCGCTGGAGCAGGATGAATTCATTCCATATTTCCAGCCACAATTCGACGCGCATTCCCTCAAGATCATTGGTGTTGAGGCGCTTGCCCGCTGGAAGCATCCGGAAGATGGATTGCTGGGCCCCTATGCCTTCCTGACGGTTGCTGAAAGCCTGAATGTGGTGGCCGATATTGATAAAACCATTCTGGAACAATCGCTCATTCAAGCCAAACGCTGGGCCGATCATGGTCTGGATGCGCTGCATGTGTCGGTCAATATCTCTGCCCAGCGCCTGTTTGATGACAGCATGATGGAAAGACTGGCCCAAACCCCGCTGCCGGCGGGCGGTCTCGCGTTCGAACTGCTGGAATCGATTTCCTTTGACGATAAGGATGAAGCCGCATCGAAAGCCATTGAGCAGATCAAGACGCTGGGCATTGAAATCGAAATTGACGATTTCGGCACCGGCTATTCATCCATTCTCAGCCTGCTGAAACTCTCGCCTCGCCGCCTGAAGATTGATCGACAATTGACCTTTCCGATTCTGGAAAGCAAGCGACAGCGCAAGCTTATTGGCTCCATTGTGGATATTGGCAAGTCGCTGGGCATCGAAATTGTCGCCGAAGGCGTGGAAACCATGCAACATGCCGAAATCCTGCGCGATCTGGGCTGTCATATCCTGCAAGGCTATGCGCTGGCCAAGCCGATGAGCGGCGATGATCTTTTTGACCTGATCCGTCAGAACGCACCGCGCCCTCTGAAAAATGCCGTTGGCTGACGGGGAATGGCCTCAAATATGCTTGCCAAATCAGCAAAGCCGGATAAGCCAGAAACAGACCCACAAAGAAAACAGCCGTGACCACATCCACCGCAACATCGCCCATCAACCGCCACAACAGCCATGCGCGTGGCCGCGAAAAACTCAAGGCACATCTCGCTGTTTTGTTGTTTGCAATGCTGCTGGCCACATCTTTTTCATTTGGCGGCATTGCCACCCATGAGATGGACCCCGTTGCCCTCACCGCCTTGCGCTATATGCTCACGGTGGTCGTCACAGGCGTCATCTGCTTTCGCATCAAGCGCTATCCGATGGCCCTGCCCAAAAATCCTTGGCGATTTGGCATTATCGGGGCTTTGATGTCCACCTACATGCTCAGCATGTTCATTGCGCTTCAGTTTACAGCGCCGGTGGCAACAGGTGCCATTTTCACCATGATGCCGCTGATGAGTGCCGGTTTTGCCTGGTTGCTGATGCGCCAGCGCACCCATGGCCGGGTGTTGTTCAGCCTGATTATTGCCGCCATTGGCGCAATCTGGGTGATTTTCCGGGGCGATTTGCAAGCGCTTTTAAGTTTTGATGTCGGCAAAGGCGAAATGATCTATTTTGTCGGGGTAACGGCCCATGCCATTTATGTGCCACTGTTGCGCAAGTTCAATCAGAATGAACCGCCGCTGATTTTCATGTTCTGGACAGCGGTGGCCACCCTTGCCTTCATCATGATTCCCGGCACACCCAAACTGCTCACACTGGACTATGCCAGCGTGCCCATGCTGGCCTGGTTCATGGTGATTTATCTGGCGATTGTCATGACGCTGATTACCTTTTTGCTGCTGCAATATGCCGCCCAGCGTCTGCCCTCACCCAAAGTTCTGGCCTACAGTTATTTGACGCCCAGTTTCGTGATTGTGCTGGAAGGAATTCTGGGCCATGGCTGGGCCCCGGTTGCGGTTTTGTCCGGCGCGCTGATCACCGCCGCAGGTCTGGTGGCCATAGCCACCCTGCCCGATTGATCATCCGCCCAATTTCAGACCGCGGACAAACAGGTTTTCCAGAAACTGCGCCGCTGCCTCAAAACGGTGGTCATCACTGTCATTCCCGCCCAGTACGGCGCGCACCTGCACATCAAAATCGGCATAGTGCTGGGTGGTGGACCAGATGGAAAAAATCAGATGATAGGGATCGCATGCGGCCAGTTTGCCGCTGGCAATCCAACTGCGGATCACCTCCACCTTCTCATCCACCAGGTCTTTCAGCGAGCCTTTCAGCACGTCCTCAATATTCGGCGCACCCTGCAGGATTTCATTGGCAAACAAGCGGCTTTCACGCGGAAAATCCCGCGCCATTTCCAGCTTGCGGCGGATATAGGAGCAAATTTCCTCACGTGGATCACCATCAGCATCAAAAGCCCGCAACGGTTCCAGCCAGTTGGCCAAAAGCCGATCCATCAGCACACGGTGCATGGCCTCTTTGGTGCGGAAATAATAGAGCAGATTGGGCTTGGACATGCCCGCCACATCGGCAATCTGATCAATGGTTGAGCCCAGAAAGCCTTTAGTAGAAAACACGTCCAAAGCGGCCTGAAGGATAATTTCTTCCTTCTCTTCCTGAATTCGAGTGCGCCGCTGTGTTTTTGCAGCCCTTGGCACTGCCATGCTCTCTCCCCATCCTTCATTCGACCGCATCACCATGCCGACACCGCCCAAAAAATAGGCGCAATTTTTGAGCAAATGCCTGTAATTTTTGCGAAACTTTTCCACATTTTCGACTTGAGTACAGCAGCGGAAGTTGTAATGTTTACCAATCGGTCAAATATCAATCACTGCCCTGAGAAAGGCAATGGCTGGGACCGAAACAAAGGCTCAAAAAATAACAAGAGCCAAATAAACAGGGAACAGCGGCTTTCGATCAGCATCGAAACCCCTGCACAGATTAGGAATGATGAGATGACGGCTCAACCCGGCGCGAACCTGCGCGTGAATGCTGACCGGCTGTGGGACAGCCTGATGGACATGGCCAAGATTGGCCCCGGCATTGCAGGCGGCAACAACCGCCAGACCTTGACCGATGAAGACGCTGAAGGCCGCGCTCTGTTTCAAAGCTGGTGCGAAGCGGCTGGCATGACCATGGGCGTGGACAAAATGGGCACCATGTTTGCCACCCGCCCCGGCACCGATCCTGATGCGCTTCCCGTCTATGTCGGCTCGCATCTCGACACCCAGCCCACGGGTGGCAAATATGATGGCGTGCTGGGTGTGCTGGCCGCCCTTGAGGTCGTGCGTTCGATGAATGACTTGGGCATCAAGACCAAGCATCCGATTGTCGTCACCAACTGGGCCAATGAAGAAGGCGCGCGTTTTGCCCCTGCCATGTTGGCTTCCGGCGTGTTTGCCGGCATGCATACGCTGGATTATGCCTATTCCCGCAAAGACCCTGACGGCAAGACCTATGGCGACGAGCTGAAGCGCATTGGCTGGCTGGGTGACGAAGACGTGGGTGCGCGCAAAATGCACGCCTATTTCGAATATCACATTGAGCAAGGCCCTATTCTGGAAGCCGAAAACAAGCAAATTGGCGTTGTCACCCACTGTCAGGGCCTCTGGTGGCTGGAATTTACCCTCACAGGCCGCGAGGCACACACCGGCTCGACCCCGATGAACCTTCGCGTCAACGCGGGCCTTGCCATGAGCCGCATCATCGAGATGGTGCAGGATGTGGCGATGAGCGAACAGCCCGGCGCGGTTGGCGGTGTGGGACAGGTGTTCTTCTCGCCCAATTCGCGCAATGTGCTGCCGGGCAAAGTGGTGTTTACGGTGGATATTCGCACGCCAAGCCAGGACAAACTGGACCGCATGCGGGCCAAAATTGAAGCCGAAGCCGCAACCATTTGCGAAGCACTCGGCGTCGGCTGCTCAGTCGAAGCCGTCGGCCATTTCGACCCCGTGACCTTTGACACCACGCTGGTGGGCCGGGTGCGCGATGCGGCTGAACGGCTGGGTTACAGCCACATGAACATCATTTCCGGCGCAGGCCATGACGCCTGCTGGGCGGCACGGGTTGCACCTGCCACCATGATCATGTGCCCCTGCGTGGGTGGGCTTTCGCACAACGAGGCCGAAGAGATTTCCAAGGATTGGGCGAGTGCGGGATGTGATGTTTTGCTGCATGCGGTGTTGGAGACGGCGGAGGTTGTGGGGTGATGGACAGCATGATCGTTTTGATCTGCCGCTTACCCCCCTCTGCCCTGCGGGGCATCTCCCCCTCAAGGGGGGAGATCAACTCTGGGTTTGCCTCTTACACCTCTTTTTTGTCGCGCATCGGAGACTCCAACGCTTGAAGAAAAACAAGGCCTTTCCTCTATCCAATCTCCCCCCTTGAGGGGGAGATGGCTGGCAAGCCAGAGGGGGGTAAGCGGCAAATCGAAACGCTTGAACGACAACAAAACAAATACGGGTGAACACACATGAGCACAGTCATCAAAGGCGGCACCGTCGTCACAGCCGATCTCACTTATAAGGCCGATGTGAAAATCGAGGGCGGGGTCATCACCGAAATCGGCCCAGACCTTTCCGGCGAGACCGTGCTGGATGCGGCGGGCTGTTACATCATGCCGGGCGGCATTGATCCGCATGTGCATCTGGAAATGCCCTTCATGGGCACATACTCCGCCGATGATTTTGAAAGTGGCACCCGTGCGGGTCTGGCTGGCGGCACCACGATGGTGGTGGATTTCTGTCTGCCCGATCCCGGCCAGTCGCTGTTGGAAGCACTGACCCGCTGGGACAATAAATCCACCCGCGCCAATTGCGATTACTCCTTCCACATGGCCATCACCTCCTGGGATGAGCGCATTTTCAACGAAATGCAGACGATTGTGCAGGACAAGGGCATCAACACGTTCAAACACTTCATGGCCTATAAAGGCGCGTTGATGGTGAATGATGACGAGATGTTCGCCTCCTTCTCGCGCTGTGCCGAGCTGGGCGCGCTGCCGCTGGTTCATGCTGAAAATGGTGATGTGGTTGCCGCCATGTCGGCCAAGCTGCTGGCCGAGGGCAATGACGGGCCAGAAGCCCACGCCTATTCCCGCCCGGCTGAGGTAGAAGGTGAGGCCACCAACCGCGCCATCATGCTGGCCGATATGGCCGGTGTGCCGCTCTATGTGGTGCATACGTCCTGCGAGCAGGCGCATGAGGCCATCCGCCGCGCCCGGCAAAAGGGCATGCGGGTCTATGGCGAGCCGCTGATCCAGCATCTGACACTGGATGAGAGCGAATATTTCGACAAGGATTGGGACCACGCCGCCCGCCGGGTGATGTCGCCGCCGTTCCGCAACAAGCAGCATCAGGATAGCCTCTGGGCTGGCCTGCAATCCGGCTCGCTGTCCTGCGTTGCCACCGACCATTGCGCCTTTACCACCGAGCAGAAGCGGTTTGGCGTTGGCAATTTCACCAAAATCCCCAATGGTACCGGCGGCTTGGAAGATCGTCTGCCGATGCTGTGGACCTATGGCGTGGCAACAGGCCGATTGACGATGAACGAGTTTGTCGCCGTCACCTCTACCAACATCGCCAAAATCCTCAATATCTACCCCAAGAAGGGTGCAATCCTTGTGGGAGCAGATGCCGATATTGTAGTTTGGGATCCGAAGCGCTCCAAGACCATTTCGGCCAGCAACCAGCAATCGGCCATTGATTACAATGTGTTCGAGGGCAAAACCGTCACCGGCCTGCCGCGCTTTACCCTGACCCGTGGCGTGGTGGCGATTGAGGAAAGCACCGTGAAGACGCAGGAAGGCCATGGTAAGTTCGTCAAGCGCGAGCCTTATCCGGCGGTCAGCAAGGCGCTATCGACTTGGAAGGATCTGGTGTCTCCGCGCAAAGTGGAACGCACGGGCATTCCGGCCAGCGGGGTGTGAGCAGGAGCGAGGTAATGATCCAGCGGATCATGAATAACATCATCATGTTCCTGTCAGCATATCTGCTGGCCGTGCTGGCAGGAACGATGGTCGCATTCCTGAGCTTCATTTTGCAACATATCCTTCAAGAAGGCTTCTCGTTCAGCAGTGATGATACAACGGATATATTTTATATGCCGCTGGTTTTACTGTATTTCGCCTTCCTGCTAACGCCTATGCCTACTCTGTTGATTTACATGATTGCATACTTCATCCCTGTAACGTTGATAAACTATGTTTTACTTGGAACGGTGATGGGGCTAATGGTGGCTTTCCCGGCGAGCGTCTTAGTGTCGATACCCGGATACGTGAAGATTTGGTCCGCAAAATTCGCATGGATGTATCTGAAAATTTTTCTACGCATTTGTCTTCCAGCAAGTTTGGCGGGGACAATGGTGTTCTACAAACAAGCCAGAAGCAGGCCGAAAGGAAGCGGGACAAAGCTGGCAGCCAACCCTTAGCGACCCCCAGAGAGACACGATGATTACAAAAGCAGAAACATCGGGATTGCCCGCATCCCCCTACTCCGTCGTTTCCGCCAAAGACATTTATGTGGCCGTTAAGATTGGTGATGAGATTGCGACGTGGGGGAACTTTGCGGTTGGAGCGGGAAGATGAAGAGCAAAAAAGCTTTATTATACAAAAATATAACCGTATTTTCAGCATCATACCCTGCGTCTCTTCTGGCCGCATTCATCGTATTGATAACAACGATAAAATTTAGTTGCATCACAACGAATGTAGATCGCTGTATCGTGAGCGGTCCAGCTTTCGAGTTTGCATTTCTGTGGTCGATTGGGTTTTGCGTTGTATTTATTCTGATGCTTATTCCATGCACAATCGCATTTTCTGTTGTTAAGCTTGCACGATGGACAAGTTTCAAAGCATATTTTTACGCAACAACACTGGTCGCGGCAACAACAAGTACCGCTGTAGCCTTTTGGATGGCTCCGGGTGGAATAGCTTTCGCTGACTATTATGACGACTGGATCAGGTCGACTTTAGAGCTGATGGCCATCATCGCGCCCGCTACAATGACAGGCACGATTGTATTCCGACAGGTTGAGCAAAAATTAGCAGACGACGATGAGGGAATTCTTATCCAACCGATCTTGACCGACCCGAATCCGCATCCTCAATCATCTCATCCTGGTATTCGCCAATGAACACACCCTACTCCGTCGTCTCCGCCAAAGATCTCTGTCTCACCTTCCAGACCAATGATGGGCCGGTGCATGCGCTGTCCAACGTGGATCTGGAGGTGAAAAAAGGCGATTTTGTTTCCTTCATTGGCCCCTCCGGCTGTGGCAAAACCACGTTTTTGCGTGTCATTGCGGACTTGGAAAAGCACACCAGTGGCACCATCACCGTCAATGGCATGACACCGGAAAATGCCCGTAAGGAGCGCTCCTACGGCTACGTGTTTCAGGCGGCAGCGCTTTATCCCTGGCGCACCATCGAGCAAAACATTGCCCTGCCGCTGGAGATCATGGCCTATAGCCCGGATGAGAAGAAAAAGCGGATTGAGCAAACGCTGGAACTGGTCAATCTCTCAGGCTTTGGCAAAAAATTTCCCTGGCAACTCTCCGGCGGCATGCAGCAGCGCGCCTCGATTGCCCGCGCGCTGGCCTTTGATGCTGATCTGTTGTTGATGGACGAACCCTTTGGCGCGCTGGATGAAATTGTCCGCGACCATCTGAACGAGCAATTGCTCAAACTCTGGGATCGCACCAACAAGACCATCTGTTTTGTCACCCATTCGATTCAGGAAGCCGTTTATCTCTCCACCAAAATCGTGGTGATGAGCCCTCGGCCCGGTCGCGTCACGGATGTGATTGAATCCACCCTGCCACGGGAGAGGCCACTGGACATTCGGGAAACGCCAGAGTTTTTGGCCATTGCCCATCGGGTGCGTGAGGGTTTGCGGGCGGGGCATAGTTATGAGGAGTAGAGCGTTGGCGTCTGTCGTTACCCCCCTCTGCCTTGCCAGGCATCTCCCCCTCAAGGGGGGAGATTGGAAAAATCATAAGAACCTGAGGTCCACGGTTAAAGAAACTTGGCCATTTGCGCCCAACGAGCAACAGGGCAGAATGCATTTTCCCCTTGTGATCTCCCCCCCTGAGGGGGAGATGTCCGACAGGACAGAGGGGGGTATGCCAAGCATAAGAGGTGCAACTTTATGACACGTTTCCGCACCCGCTTTCTCCCCATCCTCACCGTCATCCTTGCCATCCTGATCATCTGGCACGTTTTCGTGGTTATCCTCAACGCGCCCTTTGTGCGTGATCAGGCAGCCAGAGCGGGCGAAACCGTCACCACCGCACAAATCATCGAGCAGACGTTCAATCAGGAACGCCCTGTGCTTCCCGCCCCGCACCAGATCATCGCGGAACTGTGGGATACGACGATTGATAAGCCGATCACCTCCAAGCGCAGCCTCGTCTATCATGCATGGGTCACGCTTTCTGCGACGCTGATGGGCTTTGGCATGGGCACGGTGCTTGGCATTCTGCTGGCCATTGCCATTGTGCATAACCGGGCGGTGGATAAGTCCTTGATGCCGTGGGTGATTGCCAGCCAGACCATTCCCATTATTGCCGTGGCCCCGATGATTATTGTGGTGCTGAATGCTGTTGGCATTTCCGGCCTGATGCCGAAAGCGCTGATTTCCACCTATCTGTCGTTCTTTCCGGTGGTGGTTGGCATGGTCAAAGGCCTACGAAGCCCGGATGTCATTCTTATTGATCTGATGCACACCTATTATGCCAGCAACACCCAGACATTCTGGAAACTGCGGATGCCCGCCGCCATGCCCTATCTGTTCACCTCTCTGAAAGTGGCCATTGCCATTTCACTGGTCGGGGCCATTGTCGGTGAATTGCCAACGGGTGCTGTCGCGGGCCTTGGCGCACGGCTGCTGTCCGGCTCTTACTATGGTCAGACCGTGCAAATCTGGGCGGCACTGTTCATGGCGGCAGGCTTGGCGGCTCTGCTGGTCGCCATCATCGGATTTGCCCACACGGCGGTGCTGAAGCGGATGGGAGAACGAACATGAACACCTATCTGATCTTTGCGCTGATCTTTTGGCTGGCAGCATGGGGCGTCAATGAATGGCTGGTACGCCAGCGCTTTGCCACCCTACCCGCCCAGCGTGCTGCCAATATCGCGGTGCCGCTGCTGTTTGGCATCACGCTTCTGGTGATCTGGGAATGCGTGGTGCGCGGTTTTGACATCCCCTCCATTCTGCTGCCCGCCCCCAGCATGATCTGGACCCGGCTGATCAACTCGCTGCCCATCCTCTGGGCGGATTTTCAACAGACGTTTTTGAAATCGGTGCTGACCGGCTATGTCGCAGGCTGTGGGCTTGGCTTTATCGTCGCGGTGCTGATTGATCGCTCACCGTTTCTCAAACAAGGCCTGTTGCCAATCGGCAATTTTGTCTCAGCCCTACCGGTGGTGGGCGTGGCCCCCATTATGGTGATGTGGTTCGGGTTTGATTGGCCCTCGAAAGTGGCGGTCGTGGTGATCATGACCTTCTTCCCCATGCTGGTGAACACCGTGCAGGGGCTTTCTGCGGCCAGCAACATGGAGCGGGATTTGATGCGCACCTATGCCGCCAGCTGGTGGCAAACGTTGATCAAGCTCCGGCTTCCCGCCGCATGGCCGTTTATTTTCAATGCCTTGAAGATCAATTCCACGCTGGCGCTGATTGGCGCGATTGTGGCGGAGTTTTTCGGCACCCCCATCGTCGGCATGGGCTTTCGTATTTCCACGGAAGTAGGCCGCAGCAATGTCGATATGGTCTGGGCAGAAATTGCCGTGGCAGCCCTGGCTGGCTCGGTTTTCTATGGTTTGGTGGCGCTGGCTGAAAAAACCGTCACCTTCTGGCATCCGTCTGTCCGTGGTGGTCAGGCTCGATAAAACGCTGATAACACAAGAGAGGGAACGATAATGAAAAGCAAAATCGCTTCACTATTGATGGCTGGCACCGTGTCATTGCTGGCCATGCAGGCGCACGCCGCCGACAAACTGACCCTGCAATTGAAATGGGTCACACAGGCGCAGTTTGCCGGTTATTACGTCGCCAAAGACAAGGGCTATTACAAGGAAGAAGGCCTTGATGTGGACATCAAGCCCGGCGGCCCGGATATAGCGCCTGCGCAAGTGCTGGCCGGTGGCGGTGCCGATGTGATTGTTGACTGGATGCCATCCGCGCTTGCCACCCGCGAAAAGGGCGTGCCGCTCGTCAACATCGCCCAGCCGTTCAAGCATTCCGGCATGATGCTGACCTGTCTGAAGGAGAGCGGCGTCAAGACGCCCGCCGATTTCAAGGGCAAGACGCTCGGCGTGTGGTTCTTCGGCAATGAATATCCCTTCCTGTCGTGGATGGCGCATCTGGGCATCAAAACCGATGGCAGCGCTGATGGCGTGAAGGTGCTGAAACAAGGCTTCAACGTCGATCCGCTGTTGCAGAAGCAAGCCGCCTGCATTTCCACCATGACCTATAATGAATATTGGCAGGTCATCGATGCCGGGATCAAGCCGGATCAGCTGATCACCTTCCCTTATGAGAAGGAAGGCGTTGCAACACTGGAAGACGGTCTCTACGTACTGGAGCCGAAGCTGAAAGACCCGGCTTTCAAGGAAAAGATGGTCAAGTTCGTGCGCGCCTCGATGAAGGGCTGGAAATGGGCTGAAAAGAACCCGGATGCCGCAGCCGGTATTGTTCTCGACAATGACGCCTCCGGTGCCCAGACCGAAAAGCACCAGAAGCGGATGATGAGCGAAGTGGCCAAGCTGACCGAAGGCTCCAAGGGTGCGCTGGACGATGCCGATTACAAGCGCACGGTTGCAACGCTTTTGGGCGGCGGCTCTGACCCGGTGATCAGCAAGGAACCCGTGGGAGCCTATACCCACGAGATTACCGATGCTGCGCTGAAATAGAACATCACCACACAATCAGGGCCAGATCACACCATCTGGCCCTGTTGTATCGTCAACGCGCAGATGATCAGGCGCATGACAATCCTGAGGTTTCGTCCCGTTCAAACCTCTCTTTTTCGTTTTATTTCTTCCAGCCCTTCCTATAAAAACATCCTCTAAAATGGCTCAGGCGTGCGCAATTGACTGCATAAGCGCAGATGACATTGAGGGGGAGCAAGGTGGTGACAATTCTCCAATGGGCCAATCGGTTGGGCGTTTGGGCAGGCATGGCATTGATTGTGCCCGCAACTGGCTTTTGCGAAAACAAGGAAGCAGATAAACGCTATCCTGCCATTGTCGTTATCGAAGCCAAGGCTGGGACTCTCACCGATCAGGTTGTGGCCACCGGCACCATTCAGGCCGTAGAGGAGATCTATGTCCAGCCGCAAGTGGAAGGTCTGGCAATCCATGCGCTCTCTGCCGATGTGGGTGATAAAATCGTGGCAGGCCAAACCCTTGCCACGCTGGATGACAGCAGCCTACAGTTACAGAAGGCACAGTTGCTGGCCAATCAGGCCAAGGGACAAGCCTCGGTTGCCCAGTATACCATTCAACTCAGCGATGCCAAAACCAATGAAGCGGAAGCGCAGCGGCAGTTGACCCGCGGCCAGTCTCTGGCAAACGTCGGTTCTCTCTCCACATCCGAGCTGCAAAAGCTGGAAACAGCCGCCACCAATGCCCACAACAGCGCGGCCAGCGCCACCCAAGCCGTGGCCATTGCCGAGGCCGAGTTGAAATCCATCGCCAGTCAGCTTGCCGATGTTGAGCTGAAACTGTCGCGCACCGCCATCAAAGCCCCGTTTGGTGGCCTTGTCACCGCCCGCACTGCGCGCATCGGGGCCATTGCCTCTGGCGCGGGCACGCCGCTCTTCACCATTTTGCGCGATCGCCAGCTTGAACTGGTGGCCGATGTTGCCGAAGACGACATCCTGAAAATGCGCCTTGACCAAAGCGCTCGGATCAGCATCACCGGCCTGAAAGAGCCGATCGATGGCAAAATCCGGCTGATTTCGCCAGTGGTCAATGCCACCACCCGGTTGGGAGCGGTGCATATTGCGCTGACAAACAGCGATATGGCCAGACAAGGCATGTATGGCCATGCCATCATTACGGTTGCCAAGGGCGATGGCATCATTCTGCCGCTCTCTGCTATTGAAACCGGAAAATCCGGCAGCGTAACCCGCATTGTGCGCGACGCGATCGTGCATCAGGTTCCAGTGCAAATCGGCATTGTTGAGAATGGTCAGGTGCTGGTCACCAAAGGAATCAAGGCGGGCGATCTGGTGGTGGCCAAGGCCGGGGCTTTTGTGCGCGATGGCGATACCATCCGGCCCGTTCGTGCCAATGCGCCACCCTCAAACTGATCAACACGGCAGGGCATTCTCATGAATTTTTCCGCCTGGTCCATTCGCAATCCCATTGCCCCATTGCTTGCCTTTGTGTTGCTGATGGTGCTGGGCATTCAAGCCTTCCAGCACCTGCCCATCACCCGCTTTCCGAATATCGATGTTCCCGTGGTGTCCATTTCCATCACCCAGAGCGGAGCCTCCCCTGCGGAATTGGAAATGCAGGTCACCAAGGAAATCGAAGATGCCGTTGCCGCCATCAATGGCGTGGATGAGCTTTCCTCGCGCGTGACGGATGGACAATCGGTTACAACCGTCATTTTCCGCATGGAAGTGCCCACCGCCCAAGCGCTTCAGGACACCAAAGACGCCATAGACAAAATTCGCAGCCAGTTGCCCGCCACTGTCGATGCGCCAATTGTTGCCAAAGTGGATGTGGAAGGACAGGCCATCCAGACCTTTGCTGTGTCTGATCCCAACAGGACGCTGGAGGAATTGTCGTGGTTTGTGGACGATACCATCAAACGGGCCTTGCAGGGACAAAAGGGCATTGGCCGGATTGACCGCGTCGGCGGTGCTGACCGTGAAGTTCACATTCAACTGGACCCGGACCGGCTGAATGCGCTGGGCATTACCGCCGCCAGTGTCAGCACGCAATTGCGCGGCACCAATGTGGACCTTGGCTCGGGCCGTGGACAGGTGGCCGGTGCCGAACAGGCCATTCGGGTGATGGGCGACAGCCGCAATGTGGCGGCACTGTCCAACACCATGATTGCCATTTCCAGCAATCGTTTTGTCAAACTGTCCGATCTGGGCACGATTGTGGATAGCTATGAGGAGCCGCGCTCTTTTGCGCTGTTCAACAATCAGCCCGTGGTGAGCTTCTCGGTGTTTCGTGCCAAAGGAGCCTCCGAGGTATCGGTGGCGGAAACCGTGGCGAATAGCCTGAATGAGGTCCGCGCCAGCAATCCCGGTGTGGACATCAAGCTGATCAGCGATTTCGTCTATTTCACTTACGGCAATTACACCGCCGCCATTGATACCTTGCTGGAAGGCGCACTTCTGGCCGTTGTGGTGGTGTTTCTGTTTTTACGCAATTGGCGCGCAACCCTGATCTCGGCCATCGCGCTGCCGCTCTCGGCCATTCCCACCTTCTGGATCATGGATGTGCTGGGCTTTTCGCTCAACCTGATCAGCTTTCTGGCGCTGACACTGGCCACCGGCATTCTGGTGGATGACGCGATTGTTGAAATCGAAAACATTGCCCGCCATATCAAAATGGGCAAAACGCCCTATCGCGCCGCCATTGATGCCGCTGATGAAATTGGCCTTGCGGTGATTGCCACCACCTTCACCATCGTGGCGGTGTTTGCGCCGGTGTCTTTCATGCCTGGCATTCCGGGGCAATATTTCATTCAGTTTGGCCTCACCGTTGCCTTTTCCGTGCTGTTTTCGCTGCTGGTGGCCCGGTTGATCACCCCGATGATGGCCGCCTATCTGATGCGCAGCGAAGACGGGCATGAGGATGACCACACGCAGGATGGCCCCATCATGCGGCTGTATACCCGGATCGTCCATCTCACCACCCGAAGCTGGCCCTATCGGTATGCCACGCTGGCCGTGGCCCTGCTGTTTCTGGTGGTGTCGGTGGTTGGCCTGCTGCGGGTGCCCAGCAGCTTCATTCCGCCGGAAGATGCAGGGCGGATCAGCCTTTCTGTTGAGTTGCCCACCAGTGCAACACTGGAAGATACAGAAACCCGATCCCGCGAGATTTACACGGCGCTCAAGGATGTGGAGGGGGTGCAAAGCGTTTTTGTGCAGGGCGGCACCTCGCCCAGTGGCGATCTGGAACTGCGCCGTGCAGCCGTAACCCTGCAACTCGTGCGTATTGAACATTCACTGGTCAAAACTGTGGTCAACAAGCTGCTGGGTGGCTTGCCGCTGGTGGGCAGTTATCTGCCGAAAATGCCGGTGGATGGCCGCACCATTCCGCAATGGGATGTGGAAAAGCTGGTTTTTGCCAAGCTGGCCGATATTCCCGATCTGCGTGTGCAGAAAATGAATGACCGTGGCCAGCGCGATATGGCCTTTTATTTTCTTTCCAACAGTGAAGATGATCTGCAACAGGCCGTCAGCATTCTGGAAGCCAAATTGCGCACAGTCCCCGTGTTGGCCAATGTCAGCGCGGATGGCTCCCTGCCCCGGCCAGAGCTTCAGATTCGTCCGAAAAATGATGAAATCGCCCGTCTGGGCATCACAGCCCAGCAGATTTCCGAAACCATTCGCGTGGCCACCATTGGCGATATTGATGCACAATTGCCCAAAATATCGCTGGACAACCGGCTGATCCCCATCCGGGTGCAAACCGCGCTGGCCATGCGGCAGGATCTGGCATCCATCCGGGCCCTCAAGCTGAAAACCGCCGATGGCTCGATGGTGCCGCTGTCCAGCGTTGCGCAGATTGATTATACGCAGGGCGTCAGCTCCATCAAACGCAATCACCGAAACCGGGTGATCTCGATTGGTGCCGACCTGCCGCAAGGTGTTGCGCTGGATACAGCCACCACAGCCTTCAAGCAGGCGGTGTCGCAAGCCCATCTTCCGGCCAGCGTCCGCCTGAAAGAGACAGGAGACACCAAAGTTCAGAAAGAAATGATCGGCAGCTTTATCAACGCCATGGTGCTGGGTCTGCTGCTGGTGCTGACGGTCCTCATTCTGCTGTTCAAGGATGTCATTCAGCCTTTCACCATTCTGTTTTCGCTACCGCTGGCGGTTGGGGGCGTGGCGCTTGCGCTGATGTTAACCGGCAATTCCCTCTCCATGCCCGTGCTGATCGGCATTCTGATGCTGATGGGCATTGTCACCAAAAACGCCATTCTTCTGGTGGATTTTGCCGTTGAGATGCGCAATCAGGGTATGGATCGGGTCTCGGCCATGATTGATGCCGGGCGCAAGCGCGCCCGCCCCATCATCATGACCTCCATTGCCATGTCGGCAGGCATGTTGCCATCGGCGCTTGGTGTGGGCGAAGGCGGCTCTTTCCGCTCTCCCATGGCCATTGCCGTGATTGGTGGCATTATCACTTCCACAATCATGAGCCTTGTGGTGGTGCCCGCGTTCTTCCTGATCATGGATGATCTTTCCAGACTGCTGGGCCATGTGTTCAGCCATCTCATTGGTCCCAAGGAAGCAGAGCCGCAAGCGCCGGACAACACTGAACTGGCCACCCTGCAACAGGCACTTTCCAGCAAGGTCAGCAGATTGGAAACCCGGCTGGATCAGATGCAAATCCAGACCTCCAGCCCCAGGCATCCCTCAAGCGGAACATCTTGAAGAGCCAAAGGCCAAGGAATTCTTGAATAGTTGATCGAAATCAAACGGTTTGGGTAGAACAACGCCTACATTGATTTTCAAGTTAGAGCATTGACCTGAGAAAACTGTGCAGCAGTTTTCCGTCCGGAAATGCTTAAAAACAAAGAGTTAGAGTTTGTCAGGGAAAAGTGGAACCCGGTTTTCCCGAATAGACAAACGAAAACAAGGGAATCGAGAGGCTGTCTGGTTCAATCTGAACCTGACAGACTCTAGAGCATCGGACTGAAAAGTGGGAACCGGTTTTCGGATGAATCCGATGCGCAAACAAAAGCTTAGAACCTGTCGACTGGGTCTTGCCCATCTCTAGGTTTGAACATGGACAATGATATAAAGTTGACTGCGAATCGCGGAGAGTGAGCGATGCCCGCCACGTGGTATGAAGAACGGAGACATGAAACCGTGAACAAGGTTTTGAGTTTGAACAACCGTGATCGCAACATTTTGATAAAGTCGCCTCTCATGGCGGGTTTAAGCCCCTCATCCATGGCCAAAATGCTTGCCTTGACGACGGTTTTGAATTTCGAATCCCGTGATATTCTCTTTCGTGAGGGAGACACGGCTGATTTCTTCTATACGGTTCTCACAGGTTATGTTCGGCTATACCGTTTGAACAAGGATGGCCGCGAGGCGGATATTCGCGTGTGCGGCACCGGCGACACCATTGGG
>CAJYRE010000066.1 GCA_913776675.1 Rhizobiaceae bacterium | reverse complement strand
CCCTCACCGTCGGGCGCGAAGTGTGTGCCGCCAAGGGCTGGACATTGATTGAAGGCACCGCCACCTGGGCCGATCCCGCAGGTCTGGTCAACCGCCAGACCTATGAGGGGCTCCGGGACGAAATTCTGGATCAACTGCGCGCCGCTCTGCCGGTGGATGCCGTGGTGATTGGCCTGCATGGTGCCATGGTTGCGGATGGCTATATCGATCCGGAAGGCGATTTTCTCACCCAAATTCGCGGCATCATCGGGCCAGATGTGCTGCTCTGCGCAGAACTCGACCCGCACAGCCACCTGACGGCAAAGCGTGTCGCAGCCGCCAATTACTTCGTGGCCTTCAAGGAATTTCCGCACACAGATTTTGTCGATCGGGCCCGCGATCTGTGGCGCATCACAGTGGATACGCTGGAAGGCCGCGTCAAACCTGTGATGTCGGTGTTTGATTGCCGCATGATCGACGTTTTCCCGACATCCCGCGAACCCATGCGTTCTTTTGTTGACCAATTGATGCAAATTGAAGCAACCGATGCGGATGTGCTGTCTCTCTCGGTCATTCATGGTTTTATGGCGGGTGATGTGCCGGAAATGGGCACCAAGGTCATTGCTGTCACCAATAACGCAGCAGAAAAGGGAGCTGCGCTGGCCCGCACACTCGGGCTTGAGCTGTTTGCCAAACGCGGCACATTCATGATGCCGCAAATTGATGAAAAACAGGCCGTGGCGCAGGCCATGGCGACACCTCAGGGCCCTGTGGTCATCGCCGATATATGGGATAATCCGGGCGGCGGAACAGCCGGTGATGCCACAGTCGTGCTGGCCGAACTGCTGCGCAACGGCGTACACAATGCTGCGGTTGGCATGATTTGGGACCCGATTGCCGTGCAAATCTGCATGGCGGCGGGCGAAGGGGCAGAAATTCCCCTGCGTTTTGGAGCCAAATCGGCCCCCGGCACAGGCAACCCCATTGATGGTCGCGTCAAGGTGGTCAAACTGGTGCCAAATGCTGAAATGCGTTTTGGCGAAAGCATTGCGCCCTTCGGCGATGCAGCGCATATCTCCCTTCAGGGCATTGATATTATTCTCAGCTCTGTGCGGGTGCAGAGCTATGATCCGTCGCTGTTCACCGCACTGGGTGTCGATCCGCTCACCAAACATATTCTGGTGGTGAAATCCACCAATCACTTTTATGCGGCATTTTCGAAAATTGCCTCGGAAATCTTGTATTGCTCAGCGGGTTCGCCTTACCCCAACAATCCGGCCACCAATGTTTATCGTCACGTAAGACGCGATATATGGCCAATCATGCCCAATCCCCACACCAACGAGGCCGATTGATATGACATGTCCCCGTCCCCAAACTGGCCAATCGATTGTAAGCCTGTCCACGCCGCTGCCGCTCATTGATGAAGATCGCTTGCAGGCTAATATTGCGCGGGTGCAGTCCTATATGGATGCACACAATCTGGCCTTTCGCCCACATATCAAGACCCATAAAATTCCGGCGCTGGCCCGCCAGCAGATTGAAGCCGGTGCCCAAGGCATCAATTGCCAGAAAATCACCGAAGCAGAGGTTTTTGCTGATGCCGGTTTCGACGATATTCTGATCACCTTCAACATTCTCGGCTCGGAAAAACTGGACCGGCTGGAACAGTTGAACAACCGGATTTCCGGCCTCAAGGTTGTTGCTGATAGTTCTGTCACCGTGACGGGTTTGGCCAACCATTTCCATGGCAAAAAGCCTCTGACCGTGCTGGTGGAATGTGACACCGGCGGCGGACGCTGTGGTGTGCAAACACCAGAGGAGGCTGTAACTTTGGCCCAGCACATTGAATCATCTCAGGGCCTGACATTTGGTGGTCTGATGACCTATCCGAAAGCCCATTCGGAAAGCAAAGTCGAGGCTTTCTTTGCCACGACACAGGGGCATTTGAAAACGCTTGGCATTCTCTGCCCCATCCTCTCGAACGGCGGCACACCCAGCCTGTTTTCTGCCCACCTGGTGCCATCAGCCACCGAACACCGCGCTGGTACCTATATTTACAGCGACCGCGCTATGGCAAACGCAGGCCATGGCACGCTTGACGATTGCGCCATGCATCTTCTGGCCACCGTCGTATCGCGTCCCACGCCGGACCGTGCCATTCTGGATGCTGGTTCCAAGGCGCTGACCTCCGATCTTCTCGGCTTTACCGATTACGGGCATATCATCGACTACCCGGAAGCGATTATCACCGGCCTTTCCGAAGAGCATGGCACGGTTGATCTTTCCAAAGTCACGGGGCCACGTCCGCAGATTGGCGATAAGGTGCGGATTATTCCCAACCACACCTGTGTTGTCTCCAACCTGTTTGATTTTATCACCTTTCATCGCAATGGCGTGGTGACGCGGGTGGAAACCGTGGCTGCGCGCGGCTTGGTTTGGTGACATTGCAAAAGGCCACGCGAAACGTGGCCTTTATCGATTGGAAGAGATGGGGAGGCCGCTTAAACAGCGGCCTTCAATGCTTCCGGCATGGTTTCAGCCTGCCAGTCAATATGGCGTTCAAGGGCATTGCCGTCCGCATCAAACAGATGGCAATCAGCCGCCCGAATTCCTGTGGTAAAAGGTTGATCAACATGCACGGGAGCAGAGCCGGGAAGCACAGCGCAATAGGCCTGTCCGCCAGGCAAGGTGCAATAGGCAATGGTGCTGATCCCCAGACGCTCAATGGCCGTTGGCGTGACATGCACTGACAGATCGGCAGCACCAAGATGAAGATGTTCAGGGCGAATGCCCAATGTCAGCGCTTGCCCCACCAATTCGGAACGACCTGACACGGGAATGGTCACGGTCTGATCTTCATACCCCACAGTCACACCTTCAGCGCTGACACCCTTGCAGACCACAGGCACGAAATTCATGGTGGGATTGCCAATAAAACCTGCCACAAACAGGTTTTGCGGCTTGTGATACAATTCAAGTGGCGCGCCCACTTGCGCAATATTGCCGCCGTTCAGCACCACAATCCGGTCTGCCATGGTCATGGCTTCGATCTGATCGTGGGTGACGTAGATCATCGTTGTTTTCAACTGACGATGCAGGCGGGTCAACTCAATGCGCATATCGGCGCGCAGGGCCGCATCCAGGTTCGAGAGCGGCTCGTCAAACAGGAAAATCTTAGGCTCGCGCACAATGGCGCGGCCAATGGCAACACGCTGACGCTGCCCGCCCGAAAGCTGGCCCGGACGCTGCTGCAAGCGCTGGTCAAGTTGCAAAACCTTGGCCACACCCTCGACTTTTTCTCTGATTTTGGCTTCCGGCATTTTTTCCACACGCAGCGGAAAGGCAATGTTTTCAAACACCGACATATGCGGATAAAGCGCGTAGGACTGGAACACCATGGCAATGCCGCGCTCAACCGGCGGCAGGGCATTGACCCGGTTGCCATCAATCACAATGTCACCGCTTGTCGTGTCATCCAGACCGGCAATCATGCGCAACAGCGTGGACTTGCCGCAGCCGGATGGCCCGACGAACACCATGAATTCGCCGTCCTTGATCTCCAGCGAAACGCTTTTGATCACGTCAAAATGACCATAGGATTTGACGATTTTGTTGAGGTAAAGCTGACCCACAGCGACACGTCTCCAGTCAAACAGCCACGCACGGTGGCCGATCAAATTACAAGAAGGAACCGGCTGCCTTTGATACGCAGACGCAGCCGGTGATCTGATGCTTACTTGTACTGCTCCAGAGCAGCAGAAGCCTTCTTCAGTGCTGCGGCAGGCTCTGCCTTGCCCGTGACGACCGATTGAACCATTTCGATCATGACATTCTGGAAGCCCTTGTAATCCTTAAACAAAGGCTCTGGACCGCCATAGGTGATGCCATCGATGAGCGGCTTCCAGAAAGGCTGTTTCTTGACGAACTCATCCACCTGTGCCGAAGGACGCAAAGGAGTCAGGCCTGCATCGCCCTGCAATTCATACTCGCCTTGCGGGCCGGGCGAGGTGATGAATTTAGCAAATTCAATAGCCTTGTCTTCCACACCTGACCCCTTGAAGATGGCAAGGCTGTCGGTGATCAGCAGCGTGCCCGGACCCTTGGCCGATGGGCCAAGCGGCAGGGTGGTGATGCCCCAATGGATATTGGTTTTCATCAGGCGGGTTGCAGCACCCGAGCTGTTTTGAATCATGCCGACCTTGCCATCCAGGAAGATCGCACGGATTTCGTTCTGTTCATAAGCGGTTGCGCCTTCAACAGAATAAGGGGTGATGTCCTTGTAGGCCTGAAGCGCTGCCAGCACTTCCGGGCTGTCCATGGTGATCTTGCCGTCCTTGTCGATCACCTGACCATTGTTGGTGTACACCCAATGCATGAACTGGTGCATGGTGTTATCAAAGGTCTTGGCGGGCAGGCCATACCCAGCAATGCCAGTCTTTTCCTTGATCTGCTTGGCATAAGCGATTTCTTCAGCCCATGTTTTCGGTGGCTTTTCAGGATCAAGGCCAGCCTGCTTGAACAGATCCTTGTTCCAGTAGAGCGCCTTGGTGGAGAAAGCGATTGGAACGCCCCACTGCTTGCCATCAAAGGTCACGGTATCAACGATGTGCGGATAATAGCTCTTCTGTTCCGCATCCGTCATTGGCACTGGAACAATCAGGTCATTCTCGGCGAATTCCTTCAGCGTGCGCGAGCCAACATAGGCCATGGCAACAGGTGTGCCAGCCGCGGCCAGCGTTGTGGCCTTATCCTGGCACTGTGCCCAGCCAACAACTTCAGGGGCGATTTTCCAGCCCGGATTCTTGTCTTCCCATTGCTTGATGTATTTCTGGTGAATCGGATCAATTGTATCGCCACAATAAATCCAACTGATTTGCTTATCAGCCGCAAGGCCTGGAAGCGCGGAGCTGGCAAGAAGCGCCAGTGTGCCGGCCAGAAGTGTCAGAGATTTCATCATCTTTGGTTCCCCTTTGTTGACAATGGAATATGCCCGGTAATCCCGAAACCCTTGTATGTCTGTTTATTTCACAGCACCCGCCGTCAGGCCGCTCACCAGATAGCGTTGCAGGAAGAAAATCATGATCATTGCGGGCGTAATGCCCACAAAACTGGCCGCCATCAGCTCGTTCCACACCACTTCCTGACGGCCGAAATAAGCAAACAGGCCAATGGGCAGCGGCATGAGTTCCGATTTGGAATTGAAGGTCAGCGCGAAGATAAAATGCTGCGCATAGGCCGTGATAAAGGTCGTGATGGCAACCACAGAAATTCCCGGCATGGCCAGCGGCAAAATAACCCGGCGAAACGTGTAGAAATATCCCGCGCCATCGGTATAGGCCGCCTCTTCCAACTCTCTGGGAATGCGCATCATATAGGCGCGCAGCAACCAAGTTGCAGTTGGGATCAAAAACGCGATCAGCGGAACGATCAAGGCAAAATAGGTGTTGAGCATTCCCGCAATCCGCATCAAACGGAAAATTGGAATCAACAGAACCGCGCCTGAAAACATATTGACCGCGAGAAATGTTCCTAACAACACCCCCCTGCCTTTGAACTCAAACCGGGCGAAGGCATAAGCCGCAGGAACAACGAGAATCAACACCACCACAGTTGCCGTGATTGAGATGAAAAACGAATTGAACACATAGCGGGCAAAGCCCGGCACATGATCCCACATGGTATAATAGGCATCAAACGAGCCGTTTTCCGGCCAGAAGCGATAGGGCGATGAAAACAGCTGGCTGAGCGGCTTCAGCGACACCAGAAAGCCTTCAACAAACGGTGCCAGCACAAAGGTGAGAAACACCGCGACACCGCAGTAGATGCCGATAATTTCATACCATTTGTAGCGATTGATCATCGCATGTCTGTCAACGCTCATCGGGCAGGCTCCTGTGAGAGGCGGCTGGTGATACGGAAATAACAAAAGCTGAAGACGGACAGGAACAGGCAGATCAACACCGCGCGCGCAGCCCCTTCCCCATATTTATAAGAGCCGATAGCCGTCTTATACGTGTCGATAATCATCGTGGTGGTCGTGCCGCTTGGGCCACCTTGTGTCAAAATCCAGATAATATCGAAGGAATTGAAGGTGGAAATCAGCGACAGCATCGACATGGTGATCATCGCAGGCACCAAAAGCGGCAGCGTGATGCGCCGGAAGCGATAGAACCGCCCTGCGCCATCGGTCCATGCTGCCTCATGCAGATCAGACGGAATGGCTTGAATGGCCGCCAGCAGATACAGCGTCACCATGGGCACACCAATCCACACATCGGTGAAGATCGTGGCCCAGAAGGCCGTTGAGCCATAGGCCAGAAAGGCCACCGGACCATCCACCAGACCAAACCGCTGCAACATGCCGGAAATCATGCCAAACTGGCCATTATACATCCATCCCCACATGAAAATGCCAATGGCCATCGGCACGATCCACGGCGGCATAGTGAGAATACGAAACAGGGTGCGGCCCGGCACGGCACTGTTGAGCAAGGTGGCACCAAAAGTGCCGATAATCATCTTGAACAACACCGAGAAAAACGTCCACACAAAGGTGCGGATGATAACATCGGCAAAAGTCGCGTTGAAAATCTTCTGATAATTGGTCCAGCCAACCCAGTTTGTTACCCGTTTCAACGACGCATCGGTGAAGGACAGAATAAAGGTATCCACCAAAGGATAGGCCACAATAAAGGCGATATAAATCACGGCTGGTAGCAGCAGGCACCAGGCAAAAAAGACAGCACCGCGTCTTGCTTCCATCAGAACCGCCTCCTTATGCTGACTTGGCCACAGATGTGCCGTTCAGGCAGGCATCAAACCGCTCCCACACAGGAGCCAGATCCACAACCTTGCGCCCGAAGCGGGCTTCATCCATCGACAACGCCAGAATGCCAGCCTCAATCGCATCCACGGCGGACACGGGCTGCTGGGCACCTGTATTGACAAAAGCGAGAACATCGGCCGCCATCTGCTCATCAGCACCGTAGTGATGTGAACTTTCAGACGGGGCGGAATAGGTGGAGGCAATCAGTTTTTCATTGTTGCGGGCATTGTGAACATTGAGGAACCCACGCACAAAATCGCCTTCTGCCATGCCTTTGGAACCCACCACGCAGAAGCGGCGGAATTGGTCTGGCACATTCAGGTTGGTGTGGAATGTCATCGACACACCATTTTCATATTCCACGATGGCGGTCTGATAATCGATAATGTCGGCATCGCTATCAAACACTTTGTCAGCACCCAACCAACCGCTCGGCTTGCGATGGTAGAGTTCCATATCGTTGATGCCATCGTTGGCGGGCGCATTTTCCGGTACAAAGCTCTTGCGTCCGCCAAAGCTGGCCACAAAGCGCGGACGCCGACCAACAACGCCATTGTACAGATCGAGATCGTGGCAGCATTTTTCCAGCATGAAACCGCCTGTGTAACGGCCATATCGCCGCCAGTCGCGCATGAAAAACGCGCCATGGTAAGGCTCTATATGCTCAGATGCCTCAATGGAAGCCACATCGCCCAACAGGCCTTTAACCTGTGCATCCCGCAGATCACGATAAAGCGGCGAGTAGCGCAGCACGAGACCAACCAGCAGTCGGTCATGCCCATATTGATGCAGCAGGGAGGCAAGCTGCATGCTCTCCTCCACGGAAATCACAATCGGTTTTTCCGTGAATACAGTCAGGCCAGCCTCAAGCCCAATACGGATATGCTCTAGATGCAGGTGGTTGGGCGAGCCGACCATCAACAGATCAAACGTCTCGGCAGCAATCATTTCCTGCGGCGTTTCATAGGCTTTCAAAACAGGTACACCGGCAGCAATCAAGCCTGGCAGACCGGCCGGCTCGGGATCGACATAACCAACGATCTCAAAATCAGGATCAATGTCCCGAAACACACGCCCCAGATAGCCAAGCCTGAACCCAAGCCCAATGACCGCAACTTTCATACCCGAGACCTTCCCAGTCGTAATTTATTTTCACAATCCTGCGAATTTAGACCGCAATAGTCAATTGGAAATCGTCACCGGAGCATTTTATGAAATTCATTTTCATGACCGCACCAAAAACAAACTGATTTCCCCTTCAGCGATCCACAAACCCCACTTTTTATTCTTGTTAACGAACCATACCAAAAAAATGCCAATCGTCTAGATCGATTT
>CAJYRE010000065.1 GCA_913776675.1 Rhizobiaceae bacterium | reverse complement strand
ATGAAATTCGACATCAGCGCGCGCCAGCAGCGCCGTGCCGGATTGGGGGGAAACCCGCGCGAGTTCGGCTTGCAGACGCAGCTTATCCTCGGCATTTGCGCGCTCCGCAGCATAAAATGCAGCGTCTCCCTCCAGCGATTTGCGGATTTCCATCACATCCTGCCAATAATCCGGCCATTCACTCATCAAAGCGCTTAAAGGAGAAAAAGTATCCTGCAACACCAGCGCCGCAGACGGCTCGGCCACATAGGTACCGCCGCCTTGGCGGCTGGTCAGTTTGCCACGTGAAATCAACTGCTGGATGGCTTCCCGCAAGCTGGAACGGGAAACACCGAAATGACTGGCGAGATGACGCTCCGACGGCAGGCGTGCGCCCGCCTTCAATCCGTCTTCCACAATCATCGCTTCGATCTGCCCGGACAAATCCCGCATGCACCCTCCCTGCCCGCCTCTGCCTGAACGCAATTCATGTCAGAAGCGATAATTTTCAATTGGTCCTACCAATTAATTTTATGAAGTCCTTTGTATTCACGAATATCTCTTGAATATTCCAATACATAAAAGAGTCAATTGATTTTTATTGGTCCTACCAATATTAGGTGCTTGCATCGCCATCGCATCGTGTATGGTTGGAAACGTCATTTGGAGCAGAACATTATGCGAAACAAAGGGCCGGGCGCTGGCAGGCAAAGCAGTTTATCCGTCACCATGCGGCGAATTGCGCGATGGCTGGAGTTGCGCTCGTTTGGACTGATGCCAGAGCATTTTTCCATGAGCGAAGCCAAGCGCGCCGCCGTTGCCGTGGCACTGCCCCTGCTGCTGGTGATTACAACCGGGCAGCATTTTCTGAGCTGGGCAATTTTTGCCGCTTTCTGGACCTGTCTTTGCGATAGCCCCGGCCCCAACACGCATCGCCGTTTTCTGCTGCTGCTGTTTGTATTGTGTGGCGGCTTCATCACCTTTTTCGGCGCATGGATCGCTTCCTGGGGACAACAGGTCACGCTTGTGGCAGGACCGGCCATCGTTTTGCTCTGTGTGCTGCTGCCGTGGCGTCTTGCGAACGCCAGCATGTTATCCACCCTGCTGGCCGTGGTTGGTGTGGTGGCCGTTGGTTTTCCCAAAGCGCCAACGGAAGCGGCCCTTCAGGCTCTGGCTTTTCTGGGAGGCAGCACCTGGGCTTATATCCTCATCAACTGGTTGATGCCCATTGATGCATGGGTCCCGGTTCAGCAAGCCATCAATGCCGTGCTGATGCGATTGACAGACATGAGCAGCGATCTGGTGGTGACAGCAGACCGCCCCCATCGGGATCGCGTCTGGCACCGTGAGCATGCCACCCATCGGCGGGCCGTGCGCATCGCCATCGAGCGCTTGCGCACACTGCTGCTCCGCTATCAGAATGAACCAGCCGATCGGCTGCCCCCCGTCATCGTCTGGCGCGACACCGGCGAAACACTGTTCAGCGCCATGATTGCGCTGGATCACATGTTCATCTTTGACAAGGGCCGCAAGGAAGACCGGGTTGCCACAGCCCTGGCCATCTTGCACACTCTGATTGCCTGCCGGACCGCACTGGAGAAGAATGGATGGCAGGACTCAAGCCTTGAAGACGCGATTGAATCGCTGCGCGCATCCTGCCAAACCATTCAGGAACCAACGCTGAAAGGTTGCCTTCTTGCGGTGGAACAGGCCGTTCGCAACACAATGTCTCCACTGCAAAAGCAGGAACAACTGGCAGCCATCATTCAGAAAGAAGCACGGGTGCAGCAGCCCTCTTTCAAGGTGGCCCTTCGCCATGCCCTGCGGCAATCCGTTGGTGTGCTTGCGGTGTATTATGTCGCCATGATGCTGCATTTTGGCTATCCCTATTGGGCCACAATGGCCGTGGTGGTGGTTCTGCAAGGGGCTGCCCGGCAAACATGGACACGCAGCCTGGAGCGCATTTTCGGCAGTCTTTTGGGTGGCCTGATCACGGTTGGCTTCTTGCACCTTGTGGATGACCCCATCACGTTGTCTGCGCTTGTGGTGCCGCTGGCCGGACTGACAATTGCGGTCCGAAGCGTCAACTACACCGTTTTCGTCGCCATCCTGACCATGCTGTTCATCATGGTCACAGAATTGCTTCAACCCGGAGCCGGAGTGGCATCCGCCCGCATGCTGGACAATACCATCGGCAGTCTCACAGCGCTTGCCGCTGTTCTGATTCTATGGCCGGATCTGGGAGCCCCCCTTTCCAGACAGCTCGAAGAAGGCCTGAAAGCCAATCATGCCTATCTGCTGGCCGTTGAAAGCGGAGCCAGTGATGATGACATCATGGCCGCACGGCGGGCCGCCGGGCTTGCCAGCATCAACGCTGAAATTGCCCTGCATGATCTTGGCGGCTTGCTGCGCCGCTTTCATGGTGTTTCCGATAAAGATGCACAAGCGCTGCTTCAGCTTCGCCTGTTGGCCGGTGAAGCGGCGGTGGCCTGGCATGCCCGCCTTGCCCAGTCCCGTGATTGAGAGCGAAATGCTTTCGGCGCAAAGGCAGACGCCGCTTTTCTCTGACAAAGGCAATTTGTGATCACAAATACTATTGCGTGATCACAAATTGCATAATACAATTTGATCAAATTGCAAAAGCATGGTGCAAGCCACTGCCACCCACAGGAGACGCCCGTGACAACCGAAAAATTCTACATCGATGGCCAATGGATTGACCCGATCTCCACGGAGGTCATGGACATTGTCTCTCCCGCCAGTGGCACATCATGTGGTCGTGTGGCGCTAGGCAACGTGGCAGATGTTGAGCGCGCCGTGGCTGCGGCCAAGCACGCCTTTGCAGGTTGGAGCAGCACGACCCCCAAGGAGCGCCGCGCTGTCTTGGAGCGCATTGTCGCCGTCTATGAACGCCGTAGCGATGAAATTGCCGATGCCATGACACTGGAAATGGGTGCGCCGCGCACCTTGTCGCGGGGGGCGCAGGCCGGTGTCGGCATTGGCCATCTCAAAGATTTTGTGCGCGCCATGGACAAGATCAAATGGGAGCATCCAATTTTTGAAGGTGACAATGAAAACCGGATTGTGATGGAAGCCAAGGGTGTTGTCGCCCTCATCACCCCCTGGAATTGGCCCATGAATCAAGTGACCTTGAAAGTGGGAGCGGCGCTGGCTGCGGGATGTACCATGGTGCTGAAGCCCTCCGAGCTTGCGCCCATCTCTGCCGCAATTTTTGCCGAGGTGCTGCATGAAGCCGGTGTGCCAGCCGGGGTTTTCAATCTTGTCAATGGCACCGGGCCGGTGGTGGGCGAGGCGCTGGCCACACATCCGGATATTGCAGCCATTTCGCTGACAGGCTCGACCCGCGCCGGTATTGCGGTGACAAAAGCAGGTGCCGATACCATCAAGCGTGTGGGGTTGGAGCTTGGTGGCAAGGGTGCCAATCTGATTTTTGCCGATGCTGATGTGGAAGCGGCCGCAACCGCCACGGCCCGGCACATGTTCAATAACAGCGGACAGTCGTGCAATGCGCCATCACGCATGATTGTGGAGCGCAGTGTTTATGAAAAGGCTGTTGCGGCGGCGGCGGCGGTTGCTGCCAAGGTTCGGGTGGGCGATCC
>CAJYRE010000064.1 GCA_913776675.1 Rhizobiaceae bacterium | reverse complement strand
CCCTTCCACACCGAGGATATTATCCATCGCGTGGTGGATGGCCCTGCCGAGGTTCTGTTTCGCTGGGTGCCTGCCACACAAGCCGCGTTTGAAGCCTTCGATGTTCGGCCCGCCTTTCTGGGGAGTTATATGGGTCGTCTGCCAGAACGGGTGGAACATCTGATTGTTGATGAAGGAGTACCGCGCCGATGAGCATCGATCCCTGCCGCATCTTTCGCAAGATGGCCCGCAACAACACGCTGGCCAATGCGCGCCTGTTGGGAGCCTGTGCGCACCTGCAACCGGGTGAGTTTGAAGCACCTCGCGTCAGTTTCTTCCCCTCCATCAAGGCAACACTCAACCATATTCTAACCGTGGATTGGTTCTATGTGGATGCCTTGGAGGGTGGCACGCTGGGTTTTGCGGCCTTTGAACACGATGAGCCATTTGCAACACTTGATACGCTGCATGCGGCGCAATCCGCTGTTGATCAGCGCCTTTTAAGCCTCTGTGATGCCCTCACGGCTGAGGCGCTTGCCCATGATGTTACCGTGCATCGCGGCACACGGCTGCAAATTGAACGATGTGACGATCTTCTCTTCCATCTGTTTCACCATCAAACCCACCATCGCGGTCAGGTGCATGCCATGCTGGCAGGCACCAGCATCAAGCCGCCACAGCTCGACGAATTCATTACCACCAATGACTTTAAAGATCGCGCTGATGTCATGCAGCTCTTGGGCTGGACAGAAGCCGACCTCCATCATTGAAAGACCGATCATGACAGAAGCCTTTTCTCTGAGCGGCCACCTGATTGAAGGCGGCCACAGCCTGACCCAGCGAGTCTATTACGAAGACACCGATTTTTCCGGTCTGGTCTATCACGCCCGTTACCTGCATTTTTTAGAGCGTGGCCGCACCGACTATCTCCGCTGCCTTGGCTGTGCGCAGAGCGACCTGATCAATGCCGATGAGGAAGGGCTGGTGTTTGTGGTGCATCGCATGGAGCTGGATTTCAAAAGTCCGGCCCGGATGGATGATGTGTTGACCATTGAAACCATCACTGAAAAGGCGGGCGGTGCCAAAATGGTGCTGCGCCAGACCATCAATTGCGCCGACCGCAGGCTGATCGAGGCCAAGGTGGTGATTGCCGTGGTCAATAAATTTGGCCGTCCGCGCCGCTTACCGGAAACCATTGCCGAAAAATTTCAACAGACACGTGTTTGATTGATTCGCAGACTGATTCGGGAGCGGCTCTGCTCCCGAAGATTTATAGATTAACGATAGAAAACCCTGAAAATGCCCTTTTGGCGCGCAACCTCTTTAAAAATCACCGCCTTTGCCTTAACTGATAACGAAACATTAAGGATAATCTTGTCTTAATGCGGGCGCGGTAATTTGTGCGCCGCACGCCTTCCTTTGACCAAAATTGCGGTTAAAAAGGCAGTTTGGGTGCTTTGGGGATGGATAGCCAAGGTCCGCGCACATCTTGCAGCATAGGTTTGTATGCATCACGGCTTGGGTCGTCATCGGCCCGAGTTCAAGGGATGCAATGATTTCATGCATAAAGCGCATCTCGCCAACAACGGAGAGAGGCGCTTACAGGAGCGCGGTCGGAAATCTTGTCCGGGCGTATTGATTTTCAGGAACGGTAACGATGGAACAAGTAGGATTAGCAGCCGCTACGCACGATGTAAGTCTGTGGTCCCTGTTTATGCAGGCAGGCTTTATTGTGAAACTGGTCATGCTCGGGCTTTTGGGAGCCTCTGTCTGGACATGGGCCATCGTCATCGACAAATCCGTCAGCTATGCCAAGGCGCGCCGACAATTCAACCAGTTTGAACAGGTGTTCTGGTCCGGCCAGTCGCTGGAAGAGCTGTATCGCAGCCTCGCAGAGCGCAACAACAGCGGTCTGGCTGCAATTTTTGTGGCCGCCATGCGCGAGTGGAAAAAGAGCTTTGAGCGCGGTGCGCGCTCCCCCATTGGCCTGCAAATGCGCATTGACCGCGCCATGGATGTCGCCATGGCACGCGAGGCGGAAGCGTTTGAAGCCCGCCTCGGATCGCTGGCCACAATCGGCTCGGCTGGTCCGTTTATTGGTCTTTTCGGTACCGTTGTGGGTATCATGACCTCGTTCCAGGCGATTGCTGGTTCGAAATCCACCAACCTTGCCGTTGTTGCCCCCGGTATTGCCGAAGCGCTTTTGGCAACGGCGATTGGTCTGGTCGCGGCTATTCCGGCGGTTATTGCCTACAACCGGTTTTCCGGTGATGCAGGCAAGCTTTCCGCCCGCATGGAAGGTTTTGCCGATGAATTCTCCGGCATTCTGTCTCGCCAGATTGATGAAAAATTGCAGCCCCGTCAGGCCGCAGAATAACAGGCTGACGAAGGGGAATAACGCATGGGTATGTCAGCGGGAGCAAATGGTGGCGGAGGCGGCGGACGTCGTGGATCACGGCGTCGTGGCGGCAAGCGCGGTCTGAACAGCGAAATCAACGTGACGCCTCTGGTGGATGTCATGCTGGTGCTGCTGATCATCTTCATGGTCGCAGCCCCGATGATGACGGTCGGCGTGCCGATTGATCTGCCCGAAACCAAGGCCAGCGCCATGAATTCGGACACCCAGCCCATCACCATTTCGGTCAATCCGAAGGGCGAGGTGTTCTTGCAGGAAGCCCCCATTGCGGTTGACGAAATCGTGGCCAAGCTTCAGGCCATTGCCACAACCGGCTATAATGAACGTATCTATGTCCGTGGTGATACCGCGGCAGCCTATGGCACCGTGATGAAAGTCATGGCGCTGATTTCCACTGCTGGCTACAAGAATATCGGCCTTGTGACCTTGCAAGAAAAAGACAAGTGATCTTTCGCGATGAAAGGCAGTATCGTCACATCCGCGATTATACACGCAATAGCGCTGGCCATGGCGCTGTTGACCTTGAGTGCGCCCGCACCCATGCAGGTGGCCGATGTTGAAGCCTTGCCTGTCGATCTGGTCCCCATCTCCGAATTGACCCAGATTCAGCAAGGCGACAAAAAGGCCCCAAAGCGCGAAAAGTCAGCGCCGACCCCGACCAAAAAACCCAACGTTGTTGAGAACGCCGAAAACCTCGGCGACAACGATGTGGATATGAAGACGCCCCCGACACCCAACAAGCGGCCGTCGAAGGATGAGGTGGCGGCTGCCCCTGAAAAGGTGGATCAGGTCAAACCCACGCCCGATGAAAAAACCAATGACGTGAAGGAAGTTGCCAAGGAAGAGACTGCGGTTGCGCCTTCCAAGGACAGCGTTCCTGTGCCGAAGGATGTTCCGATCCCGA